>NZ_RAWC01000015.1:0-80570 GCF_003611685.1 Corallococcus sp. CA049B
GGGGTGGTGGGGTCGCTCAAAACGCCTCTCCGATGGAGATATGGACCGCGCAGAGCCCTTCCGGGGCACCCGCATAGGCTGCATCGGCGGAGGTCGAGGTCTTGTCGAACTTGCGCCCGAAGCCCAGGCATCCACCCGAGGACGGATAGATGTATCCGGGATCGCTGACGGGCAATCCCCGCCCGATGTTCAAGCGCCTGGCGATGTCCAGTCGGATGGGGCCCACCACCGTGAGGTAGCGCAGGCCGCCGCCCACCGCGTGGTAGTGCTCGGGACCGAACAGCTTGGGGCCGTTCTTGTCGAACAGCGCCTCCGTGCCCACGAGGCCGGAGTCATAGAAGATGGCGAGCATCAGGCTGTCCGTGAGCATGTAGCGCAGCTCCACGGAGCTCTCGAAGAGGCTGTTGCCGCCCACGGGCACCGTGTCCCAGGAATCCAGGATGGGGTTGCCGTTCGCGTCCAGCAGGACGTTGCCGTCGTCGTCCTTCTTGTAGGTCGGCGCGAGCGGCGTCATGGGGGACAGCCGCTGGCCGTTGAAGCCGCGCATCGCGGTGGCGCCGCCGGAGAAGAAGCGGGTGACGATGGAGCTCTGGCCGCCGCCCGCCGGGTTCAGCGTGCCCCCGCGCAGCTTCACCGCGAGCGTCAGGTCCTTCTTGTCTCCAAGGGAGTGGTAGTAGCGCAGGTCCGGCAGCAGCCGGACGTAATGGTACTGCCCGAAGAAGGGGCCGCCGCCCTTCTGGATGGAGAAGCCCACGTAGTAGCCGTCGCGCGGCTCGGTGCGGTCGTCCCTGCGGTCCCAGGCGAACGCCACCTCCAGGAAGCTCAGCGCCTGGTCGCAGGTGCCTTGCTCGTTCGTGTTTTCGCAGCCGAGCGTGATGGGCGGGACGCCCTCCTCCAGGCTCACCTGTCCCTTCAGCCGGTAGAGTTGCAGGTTGTACGAGGGGAAGACGGAGAAGGACGGGTGGGGCGTCCAGATGACGCCTGTCTTCAGATAGCCGCCGTAGAACGAATAGGCCTGCTGGAGGCCCTTCTCCGCGGTGACGGAGGCCTGCAGGGCCAGGTCGCGGAAGAGGAAGCGCGGCTGCTCGAACTCCGTGGTGAAGGTGAAGACGGGGTCGTCATCGGAGCCCTCGTCGTCGCGGAGGCTCGCCAGCACGTTGGGGATGAACGCGTAGCCCAGGCGTCCGCGAAGCGTGAGCCTGCGCAGGCCGCCGCGGAAGTTGCGGTTGGTCCACTCGCCCAGGATGCGGCCCTCCTGCCGCGCGGCGTCCACGCCGATACCGCCGCCCAGCTTGAGCGAGTGGAAGGGCGACTCGCGCACGTCCACCACCACCGGCACCGTGGCGTTCTGCCGGTCCGGCGCGCCCCGGTTCACCTTCACCGCGCCGAACACGCCCATGCGGAAGACGCGCGCCTGCGCCTCCGCCAGCGCCGCTTCGCTGAAGTAGGCGCCCTTGATGACGGCGCCCTGCGCCTGCTCGATGATGCGGCGGGGCGGCACCTGCGGGTTCGCGTCCGTGGCGATGAAGATGTTGCCGAAGCGGTAGCGCAGGCCCGGGGCGATCTGCAGGTCCACCACGGCCTTCTGCGTGGCCACGTCCACGCGCACCTCGCCGCCCACCTCCGCTTCCGCGTACCCCAGATCCTTGAGCCGCTGGAGCACCAGGTCCTTGGTGGCCGCCCACGTCTCCTCGCGGAACACGTCGCCGGTCTTCACCGGCAGCTCCTCCAGGATGCGCTCCCGCTCGCGCTGCGACGGCTGATCCGGCCCTTCGCCCAGGGACTCCAGCCCGTGCGTCTCGATGCGGTCGATGAGGGTGGGCGCGCCCTCGTTGACCACCACCTTGAGGCGCACGGCCTTGTCGCCGTCCGGGATGACCTCGTTGGACTCCACCTGCGCCTGGTAGAACCCTTGCGCCTGGTAGAAGCGCTCGATGCGGCGCAGGTCCGCCTGCCACGCGTTGGTGTCGAAGTAGTGCGCCTTGCCGAAGGGCCAGAACGCGTACCAGGGCGTGGAGGACGTGAGGATGCGGTCCTTGATGTCCCCGTCGTCCACCTGCTTCGCCCCCTGGATGTCCAGGGACTTCACCTTCGGGCCGGTGGGCTGATTGGAGGTGGTGGCGCACGCCGTCAGGAGCACGGTCAGCGCGAGGGGCACGGCGGAGCGGAGTCGGAGGAGTCGGACGTCGGCCACGTCACGTTTCTTACCGGATGGCCAGCCCGTGACGCGTTTCGCAATGTTTCTTTGTGCGGCGAGTGTCGCATTCCACGACCTCGGGGACGGGGTCAGTGTCCGCCAATCCTCCGGGCTCCGCCGTGGCGCGTGCAACCGGGCCCGGGGTGCGTCAGATTCGGGTCCCTATGGTCCGGCGAATCGCACTCCTGCTGTCGGCCACGCTGGTGCTCGCCACCGGCTGCGGCGTGAGCGAAGACGAAGTGGTCCAACTCAAGGAGGGAGAGAACCTCTCCGACACGCCGTACTGCGGCTCCCTCGGGTGCGCGGATCCGCTGCGCTTCTGCGCGGAGCTGTTCCTGGAGTTCGGCCGCTCGCCGCCCCTGTGCGTCGTGGACAACATCTGCGACCGGCTGGAGTGCGCGAAGGCGGGCCGCCGCTGCGCCGTGTTCGACGGCTTCCCCGGCCAGGTGAAGTGCATCGAGGGCAACGGCCAGCAGTAGGCGGCCGTCGTCCAGGAACCCCGGGGCGGAAGGCCCCGGGGCGGAGGGCTTCCGCGGCTAGCGGCGCGACGAGGCGGTGAGCCAGGCCAGGCGCTCCGCGGCGTCCTTCGTCTGGGCTTCCGTGAGCAGCGCGTCCGTGTTCTGCGCGATGCGGTAGGCCCAGTTGGCGTCGCCCATGGTGCCGGGCAGGTTGATGCGGTCGCGCGTGCCCAGCACGTCCTGCCACGGCAGCACGCACAGGTCCGAGCCCGCGTTGAGCGCGGCGGCCAGCGTGGCGCGGTGGATGTCCGGGGTGAACTCGCGCGTCACCGCCACGCCCTGGAACTCCGGCCACGCACGTGCGGCGTTCTGGCGCTCATGCTCCTGCGCCTGCTCCCACCACTCCGCCTGCGGCTCCGTGTCGTGCGTGCCGGTGGTGACCAGCGACACGGCGGGGAACTGGTGCGGGTCGCGGTAGGTGTTGTCGTCGCGCTCCCAGCGCAGCACGCGGTAGCCGGGCAGCTTCAGGTCCGCCAGGATTTGACGCACGAACGGGGGGATCACGCCCAGGTCCTCGGCGACGATGCCCGCGCCCTCCGACAGCAGGCGGAAGTGCTTCTCACCCTGGCGGCGCCAGGTGGGCTCGTCCCCGGGGACGAAGTAGCCGGTGGGGTTCTTCTCGTCGCGGATCCACTGGCGGAAGTAGCCCACCGCGTGGTCCACGCGGCGCAGGTCGTAGTAGCTGGCCGCCTTGGCCGCGCGCTTCTTCAGCCACGCGTAGTCGTCCTTCTCCATCGCGGCGAAGTCGAAGTAGGGCAGGCCCCAGTCCTGGCCCGTGGCGGAGAAGTCGTCCGGCGGCACGCCCAGGCGCGCGTCGCGTCGCAGGATGTCCGGGTGGGCCCAGCAGTCGGAGCTGTCCTGCCCGATGATGAAGGGCTCGTCCCCGCACAGCAGCACGTCCTTCGCCTTCGCCTGCGCGCGGACCTGGTTCCACTGCGCCTCGGCCAGCCACTGGAGCCAGGCGTGGTAGCGCACGCGGCGCTCCAGGCCTTCCTTCTGGATGGCGAGCAGCGCCTCCGGCTGGCGCGTGCGCAGCCCTTCGGGCCACTGCCACCAGGGACGGCGGTCTTCCTTCTCGCTGATGGCGGTGAAGAGCGCGTAGCTCTCCAGCCACTCGCCCTGCGCCTCGCGCCACTTCTGGAACTCCTGGGCGCGCGGCGTGCGCGGGGTCCACTCGTGCTTTTCGAAGTGGTCGAAGGCGCGCGCGAACGCGGCGTCCTTCAGCGGGAACACCAAGTCGTAGCGCACGCGCGCCGCGGCGCGGGCCTCCGCCAGCTGCTGCTTCTGCGCGTCGCCAAGCGCGCCCTCGCCGCCGGTGGCCTGGAACTCCGGCACCTGGTCCAGGTCGATGAAGAGCGGGTTCAGGCCGAACGCGGACCGGGTGGCGTACGGGCTGGGGTCGCCGGGCGCGGTGGGGAGGAGGGGCAGCACCATCAACAGGCGCTGACGCGCGGCCTTCATCCAGGAGAAGAGCCCGTCCATGGCACCGAAGTCACCGATGCCGAAGTCCGTTCGCGAGCGCAGGGAGAAGAGAGGCAGCAGGAGACCGGAGAGCCGGCCAGGAGTGGACATGATGCGGCCCAATCTGCCCCAGCCCCGGGCCGGTGTGAACTGCCGTCGCGACGCAGTGCACACACGCCTGCCTGAAGGGCCCGCCGTCGGACGCGAGGCGCTCAATGGTGGACGGAGCGCTCCCGTGGGGATGGAGGGACAGCGCCCGGTGCCCCCGGAGTTGGAGGTTCCCCGGGGAAATGACAAGGCGTGTCATCGCCGTGAGGGAGGCGTTGGCTGACCAGACCGGCCCATCCGAGGCGAGGCCGCGCCTGGGTATATTGAGCCGATGCCGACGAATGCCTGGCGACTGCCCCGCTCCCGCGGAGGGCGTCGATGACGGTCCCGGCGCGCATCCTGGTCGTCGAGGATGACGCCCCCATCGCCGCGGGCCTCGTCCGCGGCCTGAAGCAGGCGGGGTTCCAGGTGGTGCTCGCCACCGACGGCTTGCTCGCACTTGAGGCGTCCGAGCGCGAGCGGCCTGACCTGGTGGTCTTGGACCTGAGTCTCCCCGGAAGGGACGGCTTCGAGCTGCTGGACGCGTGGAAGGGCCGGCTGCGCATGCCTGTCATCGTGCTCACCGCACGGCAGGAGCTGGAGGCCCGGCTGCGCTCGTTTGGTTTGGGGGCGGTGGACTATCTGGCCAAGCCCTTCTGGATGGAGGAGCTGGTCGCGCGCATCCGCGCCAGACTCCTGCTCCTGGAGGAGCGACCGCGCCGTGTCGTGCATTGGGACGATGTGCGCCTGGACCTCGATGCGCGCGATGTGAGCCGCGAGGGCACGGGCCCCGTGCCGCTGACCCGCCATGAGTTCGACGTGCTGGCGTATCTCGTCGAGCGCCCCGGGAGGGCCATGACGCGGGCCCAGATTGCCCAGCACGCCCTCCCTCTCAATGAGGAGCGCGATGACCGGACGGTGGACTCCCATATCGCACGCCTCCGGAAGAAGCTCGGGCCGGCGGGAGCGCGCATCCGGACGTCCTGGGGCATCGGATACCAGTTCAACCCACAAGAGGGGTCCGCGTGAGGCTGCACAACCGGTTGGCCCTGCGCATCCTCGCGGCCTCCTCGCTCCTGGGCCTCCTGGGGACGCTCGGGACCTCCTACCTGGCGACCTTCATGGGCGTGGATGCCGCGTTGCTGCGGAGCACGCGCTTTGCCACCGCGCTCATCCTGGCCTCCCATCGCGAGGCGTGTCAGGCGGCGCCGGGCTGGCGCTTTCAGGGGCCCGAGGGCATCGAGGTGGAGGCGTTCGATGCGGCCCTGGTCGGAGCAGGGGGCCCGGGAGGGCGCCCCGAGCCGAGGCTCGTCGCCCGGGTGATGGAGGGGGCCGAGGAGGCGACCCTCATCTATCTCCCGTTCCTCCATCCCGACCCGCGGTGGGGAGGCGCTTCGGTCAGGAGGCTCGCGCCCTCCGGGCCGTGCAGCCTGCTGGAGTTTCGCTGGCCCCCCATGCATGAGCGCATGACGGTGGGGCGGTGGCTCCTGGGGGTCGCCCTCCTGTTCACGACAGTCGCGGCGGCGCTGTCCACCTTCGCCGTCGTCCAGCCGCTCCTCGAGCGGCTACGTCGCCTGCACCGCGCCGCGCGGGCGCTCGGGGCTCCAGACTACCGGTCCGCCACGGATGGCCTGGGCGACGAGCTGGGAGAGGTGTCCCAGGCGCTCGACGCCACCCATGCTCGCGTCCAGCGGGATGCCGCGCGCATCGAATCCCAGAAGCACGCGCTGGAGCGGCACCTGGCGGACGTCGCGCACGACTTGAAGACACCCATCGCCTCGCTCCAACTCTCGCTGGAGCTGGCCTCGACGGAGCCCGCTCAAGGCCATCCCGAGCTGCTGCGGCAGGGGCTCGAGGACACCGTCTACCTCACGTCGCTGGTGGACAACCTCCACCTCGCCTGCCAGATGGGGGAGGGGGTGGATCCGCTGGCGGGGGATGCCCGGGTGGAGCTGGGGCAGACCGTGGAGCGGGTCGTTCGCAGGTTCAGGCAGCTTGCACGGGGGCGGCAGCTCACCGTGGAGTGCTCACGTCCGGACGAGGCGCTCTGGGCGCGCTGCAATCCCACGATGATGGAGCAGGCCCTTGGCAACCTGCTGCACAACGCCATCACGCACGGTGAGGAGGGCGGCCACGTCGTGGCGGTGCTGGAGGCCGCTGGACCGCGACGCTTCCGGCTCACCGTGCTGGATGACGGCCCGGGACTCCCCCCCGAGGAGCTGGCGTGTCTGGGGGAGCGGGGGTTCCGCTCCCGCCAGTCGAGGCGCCGGGCCCCGCGAGGCAGCGGGCTGGGGGTCTCCATTGTTCGCGAGCTGTGCCGGTGTGTCGGCTTCTCGTTGGAGTTCTCCAGCAACCTGCCGCGGGGGTTGAGGGTGGTCATCGAGGGCCCCCAGGCGTGAGGCCCGGGGGCGTGGGTGGCGCGTTCGCGCCCCTGCGCCTCACGCCGTGCCCATGCGTCAGCGAGACTTGCGGATGCAGATCTTCTTCAGGGTCGCCGCGTAGGTGTCTTCCAGGGCCTTGTCGCTCTTCTTGTCACCGACCAGGACCGTGTACTTCAGCTCGTACTCCGCATTCATCATGTTGAAGCGGACGCTGCCCGTGAACGTCTTCCCCCGCGGGTCCGAGGTGGAGTCGCCGGTGGGCATGTCCACGCCGTTGGCCCAGGCCCACTTGCCCGCATCACAGCCGGGATGCCGGGAGAGGCTCTTGTTGGTGTCGCCGTAGGGCGTGTAGTCCACGTAGCAGCCCCCGTTCCGGGGGCGGAAGTGGATCCGGCAGTCGAGCGTGATGCCGTGGCCCGTTCCCAGGGCATCGTTGTTCCGGATGGCGACGCAGTCCGTGGCGGCGTGCTCGCTCTCGGCCTTTATCTTCATGTACTTCTTCTCGAGGCTGGCCTGTCCCTTGGCGGGCAGGTCTTCGCAGTCCGAGGCGAAGGCCGGGCTGACTGCGAGGCACGTGGCCGCGGTGGCTACCAGGACGGATTTCATGATTTCGCGTTCCCCTCGGGTCGATTCCCCATGCGTTCACTTCGCCCCCATGGGCGACCGTGTCGACCGGACCTCCACCCTCGCGTCGAGATGTTGAGGAAGTGTGGAGCCCCTGCTCAAGACGCCGTGGTATGCCGCACCGGGCTCGCTCCGCGCTCATGGGCGCGTTGACCGCGTCGCTGCCCGTTCGACCTCGGACGACAAGACCGCGCCCGCTCAAGCCCCCCACCCATGAAACCCCTTCCCTTGTCCTTCTACGCGCGTCCGACCCTGGAGGTGGCGCGCGACCTCCTGGGCACCCTGCTGGTGGTGGACGGCGTCCGGGGCCGGCGCGTGGGCCGCATCGTGGAGGTGGAGGCCTACCTGGGCGAGCACGACCTGGCGTGTCATTCGTCCAAGGGCCGCACGGCGCGCACGGAGGTGATGTTCGGGCCGGCGGGGCGCTCGTACGTCTACCTCATCTATGGAATGCACCACTGCTTCAACGTGGTGACGGACGCGCCCGGGGTGGCGGCGGCGGTGCTGGTGCGGGGCGTGGAGCCGGTGGAGGGCATCCCGCCCGGCGAGCGGACGGACGGGCCAGGAAGGCTGTGCCGGGTGATGGGGCTGAACCTGAACCACAACGGCCTCACGCTGGACTCAGAGGGGCTGCACCTTTTGCCGGGGACGCCGGTGCCGGACGCGCGGGTGGAGCGGGGGCCGCGCATCGGCGTGGAGTACGCAGGGGCGTGGGCCGCTGAACCCTTCCGGCTGTGGGACCGGGACAGTGGACACGTCAGCCGCTTCGTCTCCCGGCGGCCTCGCCGTCGGCCTTGACGCGGAACCTTTCGACTGGTTGGGTGGGAAAGTCATGTCCCAAGAGGCTCCCCAGGAAGAAGACCGGCAGGAAGAAGACCGGCGGCTCCTGACGCGGGCCCAGGACGGTGACGTGTCCGCCTTCGAGGCCCTGGTGGGCCTGCACCAGGACCGGGTCTACGGCCTGGCGCTGCGGATGACGCGCTCGGAGGCGGACGCGGCGGAAATCACCCAGGACACCTTCCTGTCCGCCTACCAACACCTGAAGGACTTCCGGGGCGAGGCGGCCTTCGGGTCCTGGGTGCACCGCATCGCTGCCAACCACGCCCTCATGCGCCTGCGTCACCGCCGGGTGGCCCAGGCGGCGGAGGCGGAGCTCCAGACCCCTGAATTCACGGAGCGGGGCACCCTGGCGGACTACCCCGTTTCGGACTGGAGCCGGGACGCCGAGGAGAAGGCGCTGGACGCGGAGCTGGGGCAGGCCATCCAGCAGGCGGCCGACCGGTTGCCGGAGGGCTACCGGGAAGTCTTCCTCTTGAAAGACGTGGACGGCCTCAGCTACGAACAGATCGCAGAAGTGACGGGGGCTTCCATCCCCGCCATCAAGAGCCGCCTGCACCGGGCACGGCTCGCGCTGCGAGAGGCCATCGACCTGTTCTACAACCGGGACAATCGCGGGGTGTGAAACCCCCAGGGCGCCTCGGCATCTTCGAACAGGAACGAGGGGAGCCGCAGCCAGCCGAGGTTCGGATGTATACCTGCAAAGATTCCATCAACCTCCTGCTGGAGTTCCTTGAGGGCGAAATGCCCGAGGAGGAGGCGCGGCACCTGCAGGAGCACCTGTCGGGCTGCAAGCCCTGCGAGGAATTCCTCAGCACCTATCGGGCGACTCCCGGCCTCTGCAAGCGCGCCATGGCGCTGAAGATGCCCCGGGAAGTGTCGGCGAAGCTGACCGAGTTCCTGCGCTCGAAGATCAAGTCCTGCTCGTGAACCTGAAACAACTGTCGCTGCCGGAGCTGGAAGCGGCGCTCGCGCCGGCCCAGCCGTCCGCGACCGCGGTGCGCAAGGTGTTCGCGGGCGTCTTCGCCCACGCCCGTCCCACGGTGGATGCCGTCGCGCTGGCGCCCCAGGTGCCGCGCCGGGTCGCGGACCTGCTCCGCGCCCAGGCCCAGATGCCGTCCCTCAAGGTCGTCGAGCGGCGTCAGGCCGAAGACGGCTTCGTGAAGTATCTCTTCGAGTCGCCGCTGGGCGGCCGCATCGAAGCGGTGCGCATCCCCATCTTCGAGGAGAAGTACGTCGTCTGTGTGTCCAGCCAGGTGGGCTGTGCGCTGGCGTGCGACTTCTGCATGACGGGCAAGCTGGGCTTCCAGCGCAACCTCCAGACCTGGGAGATATTGGACCAGGTGATGCAGGTGCGCGCGGAGGCGGACCGGCGCGTGGGCGGCGTGGTGTTCATGGGGATGGGCGAGCCGCTGCTCAACTACAAGGAGACCATCCGCGCGGCGCAGATTCTCTCGCACCCGGCGGGGTTCTCCATCTCCGGCACGGCCATCACGTTCTCCACGGCGGGGCACGTGCCCGCGATTCGCCGCTACACGAAGGAAGGGCACCCGTTCCGCCTGGCGTTCAGCGTGACGAGCGCCATTCCGGAGAAGCGCGCGAAGGTGCTCCCCATCGAGAAGACGCACCCGCTGCCGGAGCTGATCCAGGCCATCCGCGAGTACAGCGAAGCGCGGCGCGAGCGGGCGATGATTGCCTACGTGGCCATCCAGGGCTTCAACTTGGAGCGCGAGGACGCGGAGGCGCTGAAGGCGGCGTTCGAGGGCATCCCCATCAAGGTGGACCTCATCGACGTGACGGATCCGACGGGCAAGTACCTGCCGCCCACGGCGGAGGAGTTGAGCGCGTTCCGGGACCACCTTCAGATTCTGAAGGCGCCCATCGCGCGGCGCTATTCGGGCGGCAAGGAGATTGGCGCGGCGTGCGGCACGCTGGCGGCGAGCCAGTACGGCGGCACGGTGCTGCCGACGCCCGCGGCCTCGCCCCGGCAGGCCTGACGTCCCCCCGCCCGTGTTCACCGCCGCGCGGCTGGTGGAGAACACGGGTTCCGCCGGGCGGGGAGACGACTTAAGTCTCGCGCGGAAGGCTTCCGGGGCTGGAGGGCACTGCGCGGATGTGGATCGAGCACGTCGACAAGCTGATTGGGACGCTGGGGCCGTTCGGGTTCCTGGTGCTCGGCGTGGCGGCGATGCTGGAGTACGTGGTGCCGCCATTCCCCGGGGACACCATCGTGCTCATGGGCGGCGTCTACGCCGTGCGTGGGGTGAAGCCCTGGTGGATGGTGCTCGCGGTGGTGACGGCGGGCAGCGTGCTGGGGGCGTTCATCAACTACTCGGTGGGCAAGTGGCTGGCGAAGCGCTTCGAGGCGCAGCCGGGGCGCTCCTTCTTCGGGCTCACGCACGCGCGGCTGGAGCAGGTGCAGGCGCGGATGCGGCACGCGGGGCCGTGGCTACTCCTGGTGAACCGGTTCCTGCCGGGCATCCGGGGCGTCATCTTCATCGCGGCGGGAGCGGCGCGCATGCCGCGCTTCAACGCGCTGGTGCTGGGCGCCATCTCCGCGCTGGCGCACAGCGGGCTCATCCTGGCGCTGGGCATGGCGGTGGGTGGCAACCTGGAGCGGCTGACGGTGCTGGTGTCGCGCTACCAGTACGCGGTCATCGGGCTGCTCGTGGTGGCGGCGCTGGGCTTCGGCGTGCGGGCGCTGACGCGGCGGCGTGAGTCGGCCGTGGAACCGTAGCGGGCCCGGCCGGGCAGGAAAATGTGCGGGGACCGACCCGCCACGGTGGGGCGCACGTTGCGCCAGCCCGGGGTGGCGCGGTTGAGTCGGGGCATGTTCCGCGCCCGTGCTCGCTGGTGGCTGCTCCTGGTGCTCGTCCTGGTGGGCGGGTGCCGCTGTGGCGACGACCCGAACGTCGGCGGTGCGAGCGCCAGCTTCCGGCCGCAGCAAGAGGTGGTGGACTTCGGCCGGGTGCTGGAGGGCACGCAGGTGCGCCGCTCGTTGACGCTGGTGGCCACCGGCCGCGCGGGCGTCACGGTGGACGCGGTGACGGACGCGCCCTTCTTCGTCGTCGTGTCCCAGATTGTCGTGGCGGGCAGCGGCACGGGCACGGTGGACATCCTGTTCTCCGCGGGCAATGCGCCGGTGGAGGGGGAGCTGGTGCTCACCGCGGGGCGCACCACGGCGAAGGTGAAGCTCACCGGCGTGGGCGTGCGTCCGCTGCCGTGCCTGCCCCAGGGCGAGTGCCGCGACTCGCGCTTCGACCTGGACTCAGGCCAGTGCATCGAGTCCCCGCTGGAGGACGGAGCGTCATGCATCCCCAGCAGCCGCTGCCAGGAGAACGGTCGCTGCCAGGCGGGGGCCTGCGTGGGGCAGCCGCGCACGTGCAATGACGACAACCCGTGCACGGTGGACAGCTGTTCGCCGACGCAGGGCTGCGTGACGGCGAACGTCGCGTGCCCGGTGCCGAGCAACCCCTGCAAGGTGGGCGTGTGTGACCGCAACTCGGGTTGCCAGGAGGCGGACGTGGCGGACTTCAGCCCCTGCGGCGCGGTGAGCTGCAAGGAGGCGCGGGTCTGCTTCCGCGGCACGTGCCAGTCCGTGACGCCGCCGGACGGCTTCGTCTGCGCGCCGGCCACGCCCTGCCAGGGTGAGGGGACGTGCAGCGCGGGCGAGTGCATGCGTCCGGACGCGGGAGACCTGGAACCCGGCTTCAGCGCGGAGCTGGGCGGGGCGCCCGTCGCGGAGGACGGCGGGCCGGTGCTGCTGGTGGACGACGGGACGGTCTACGTGTCGGTGTGCGGTGAGGACGCGGGCTGTTGGCTCGCCGCGTACACGGAGAGCGGACTGCTGCGCTACGAGTCGCCCTACGGGGACGGAGGCGCGAGGACGCTGCTCGCGGCATCGGACGCGGGCGTGGTGGTGCTCGCGCCGGAAGCGCTGGAGGCCTACGCGCCGCGAGGCGTGGGCGAGCTGCGCTGGCGTACATCGCTGGCGTTCGCCGATGCGACGCTGGATGGAGGGACACCGGAGGTCATGCCGGGCGCCACGGGAGCGGGCAGGGTGGCGCTCACGAAGGAAGGGGACGTGCTGACGTACGTCACGTGGAGCGACGTCGCGGGCACGGAGCCGCTGCGCTCCCGGCTGGTGTTGCTGAGCGCGGACGCGGGCGCGCCGCTGGCGATGGGACCGGAGGAAGGCGGCGGCGGAGCGGCGAGGCTCGCGGTGGACGACACGCGCGGCGCGTACCTCTACATGCCATGGGGTGGACGGCTGGCCTTCACGGCCTGGGCACTGCCTGAAGTGAGCACGGACGGCGGGACACTCATGGCGTCCGGTGATGCGCTCGGTGACGGAGGCATCGCATCGCTGACCCTCGAACCGCTCGAAGTGGATGTCCCAGGCGGCGCGCCGTCACTGGCGCTCGCGTCGGGACGGTTGCTCGTGGGCACGCGGGCCTTCGTGGACACGGATGGAGGTGTGCTCACCGCGCTGGACTGGGACGCAGGCGCACGCACGCTGTCGCCCCTGGCCGAGCCCGTGCTCATGTCCCCCGGAGGCACGACAGGTCATGCGTTCGCGTTCGCGTGCGACCACACGGATGGCACTCCCTGCGTCGGCGCGGAGCTGCGCACGGTGCTGCGCTCCTTCCGCGCCAATGATGGCCAGGTCGTCACGGAGGTGGACGTGTTGCCCTCGCCGTTGCTTCCAGGTGCCTTCCATGAAGCCGCGCTGCTGGAGCAGAACACCGTGGGCGTGCTCGCGGACGCGGAGCTGCCGAACGGTCAGCGCCAGGCGTGGCTCGAATGGATCGCCTTCGGCAACAAGCTCAACCAGTGCTCCCTGCCGGGCCGCGTGGAGGTGGCAGGGGCGGTGTTCGCCGGAGACCTGCTGCACGTGGCCCTGCGCCGCGACGGTGTCTGGTGGCTGGAGTCCTTCCCCCTCGGTGGACGCACCCAGGCCCGGGGCTGGCCCCAGCGCAATGCCAGTCCCGCAGGAGCGCGCCGGGCCGTGCCCTAGCCGCCCGCGGCCGGGTCGACCCAGAGGTCCTCGAAGCGCACCTGCGGCGGCGTCTGGTGCAGCCGCAGGTTCTGCACGGACGCCACCGCCACCGCGCGCGTGCGGTCGTGGTACAGCGGGATGAGCGGGCAGTCCTCGCGCGCCAGCAGCTCCGCGCGCCGGTACAGCTGCGAGCGCAGCTCCGGGTCGATGGACACGCGCGCCTCGGCGGTGAGCCGGTCCAGCTCCGGGTTGCGGTAGCCCAGCGGGTACACCGTCTGCGCGCTGGAGTTGAGCAGGAAGTGCAGGAACGCGTCCGGGTCCGGGAAGTCCGCCAGCCACAGCGTGCGGAACGCCGGGACCTTCCCCTCGCGCAGGCGCGCCAGGTACTCCTCCGGAGGCTGCTGCTCGTGGCGCAGCTCCAGCAGCCCTGCCTGGAGCAGCGGCCGGAAGAGCACCGCGTCCTCGGCGGACGTGTCGCGGCCCACCGCGTGGTGCAGGGTGAGCTGCAACCGCCGCACGCCCGCCTCACGCAGGAGCCGCTCCGCCAGCGTCAGGTCCGGCACCGGCGTGGGCCCCAGCTCCTGCGCCCCGTCCAACAGCTCCGGCGGCGTGAAGGTGCGGGCCACTCGCGCGCCCGGGTGGAACTGCTCCACCACGCCCGGGATGTCCATGCCCGCGCGCAGCGCCCGCCGCACGCGCACGTCGTTGTACGGCGCCTCATTCAGGTTGAGCCCCAGGAACGCCGTGGAGGGCGTGGTGCTGGTCACCACCTGATGCGCGTCCAGCCCATGCGCCTCCGTGTGCTCCACGTGCAGGAACGACACGAGGTCCACCTGCCCATCCAACAACTGCCGCACCGCCTGCGGACGCGTCTCCGTGAGGACGAACTCCAACCGGTCCAGCAGCGGGAGCCCGCCGCGCCAGTAGGTGGCGTTGCGCTCCAGCACCATCCGGTCCGCCTGCATGCCCACGAAGCGGAAGGGCCCCGTGCCCACCAGCTTCCCCGCCGGGTCCAGCTTCGCCACCGCCGTGGCGGTCAGCGCCATGAGCTGGAGGAAGAACGCCTTGGGCTCGCGCAGGCGGATCTCCAGCGTGCCCTCGTCCAGGACCTCGATGCCCGTCACCTCGCGCGCAAGGCCGCTGGCGTACTCGCGCGCGCCCTCCACGTCCTCCAGCAGGCTGCGGTCCGGCGAGCGCAGCGCCGGGTCCATCAGCCGCTCCAGGTGCCGCTTCACGTCCATCGCGGTGAGCAGGGCGCCGTCGTGGAAGGTGACGCCCCGGCGCAGGTAGAAGCGGTAGCGGCGCGCGGAAGGGTCCGCGTCCCAGCGCTCGGCCAGGTCGGGCACCAGCATGCCGTCCTCCAGCCGCACGAGGCAGGAGAAGAGGCACGCTGTCAGCTCCGCCATCTGGTTCTCCACGGCGAACAGCGGATCCACCGTCTGCCGCGCGCGCAGCGAACCCGACTGGTGCAGGCCCACCCGCAGCGCGCCGCCCACGCGGGCCCGAGGCAGCTGGAAGCGGAACACCTCCGCCTCCAGGCTCGCCGTCTCGTGGCCCAGCTGGTCCACCGTGCGGTCCAACCCGTCGCCAATGCGGATGACCCGGCGCGCGTCCTCGCGCACCTGCGCGACCTCTTCCCGGATGGACGCGTCGCCCCGGGTGAGCACCTGGTGCGCGGCCCTCAGCTCCTCGATGGCCGCGCTCAGGCGCATCACCGCCTCGGACAGGTCTCGGCCGGTGCGCGCCTGGGCCTCGGCCTTCTGGCCGGCGCTCTGGCCCACGCGCGACATCTCCTGGATCTGGCGCACCAGGTCCCGCGCGTTGCCGGACTGCTCGATGGCCATGCGCGTGATGTCCTCCACGCGCCGGGCCACGCGCTTGCTGGCCTCCACGACGGTGGCGCCCTGCGCCTCCAGCCGCTGCGTCTCCATCACCGTGGCCTCCACGGCGGCGAAGGTGCGCTGGGTGATGGAGCGGATTTCACTGAGGGCTTCGGAGGCGCGGTCGCCCAGGGCCACGCCCGCGGTGGCCTGCTCGCGGCCCTCCTGCACCAGCGCCACGGCGGTCTCCACCGCGTCGCGGATGCCGGTGACCATGGTGCCAATCTCGCGCGTGGAGCGCGTGGTGCGCTCGGCGAGGCTGCGGATTTCGTTGGCCACCACGCCGAAGGGGCGGCCGTGCTCGCCCGCCTGCGCGGCGATGATGGCGGCGTTGAGGGCCAGCAGGTTCGTCTGGTCGGCGATCTCCTGGATGACGTCCACGATGCGGCCAATCTCCAGCGACCGCGTGCCGAGCATCTCCATCAGCTCGGCCGCCTTTCTCACCGTCTCCTCCACCCGGTACATGCCCTGCACGCTGTCGCCCACCAGCGCCTCACCGCGCTGGGCGGTGGCGGTGACGGCGATGGCCATGCTGTTGGTCTCCGTGGCGCGGCGGCGCACGGCGTCGATGCCGCCCTCCACCAGCGCGACGAAGTCCTCGGCCTCCGAAGCGAAGCGGCCCAACTCGTCGCCGGACGCGGCGATGTGGGTCAGCCGCTCCGTCATCGCCTGGGTGAGGCCGCTGGTGCGCTGGCTGAAGTCGTTGACGGTCTCCAGGCCGTCCACCACCTGGTGCAGCCGCTCGGTCATCTCCAGCAGGGCGCCCGTCGTCTCGTGCGCGAAGGTTTCAATGTGCTGCACGCGCTTGATGGCCACCTGGAGGCTGGTGCCGTTGCCGCCCACGGCGGTGAGCGTGCGCTCCACGGCGCCGCCCTGACGGCGCGCGGCCTCCAGCAGCATGCGGGCCTGCTCGCTCACGCCGTTGCCGGTGCGGTGCAGGTTGCTCGTCACGCGCTGCACCTGGGACATGGCCCGGCGCAGGGACAGGATGAGGCGGCGCAGGTCCTCCTGGCCCTCGAAGCCGGTGTGGATGGGCGTGGTGAGGTCGCCTTCGGCCAGCCGGGACATCAGGTCGCGCCGCTCGCGCCGCCGCATGGCCGCGAACCGGAACCACGACAGGTAGCTGCCGATGAGCCAGAGGAACGGCACGCCGAGCAGCAGCACCGCCCAGCCGGCCGTGTCATCCGGCTTGCCCGTCACCCAATACAGCACGAAGCCCAGGATGAGTGCGGAGACCAGGGCTGCCACCAGCCCGAACGAGAAGAGGTATCGTTTGGCGCCCATGGACGGGGTGGACGCTAACCCGCCTTCTCGCGCCGGTCCTGATTTCGACGCATGCTTCATGAGACATGAAGGCCCTGCTCGCCATCGCCATGCTGGCGCTCCCCGTAAACCCCGCCAGCACGGGCCCGGAGGCCGCCAGGGCCGGAAGCTCGGCCCGGTTCGTGTTCGCCTGGCGGGGCGTGCCGGTGGGCACGGTGGGCCTGTCCCTGGACGCGGGGCGGTTCACGTACACCAGCCGGCACCTGCACGTGCGTGACGGCCACGCAGGCGAGCGAGTGCGGGAAGTGGCACTGAAGGTGGACGCGAGTGGACGCGTGACGGGCGCGGACGCGGTGCCCCAGGCGCTGTGGCTGTGGCGGGGCCCGCCCCCCGAAGGCTGCGTGAAGGGCCGCGAGGAGCTGTCCGGCCAGGAGGGCCCCCACTGCGTCACGGCGAGGAGCCCCACGAGCGCGGAGGGCACGATGCTGGGCGCCCGCTTCCGCGCCCGCTACGACGAAAAGGGACAGCTCCAGGCGCTGGAGGTGGGCGACTCCCGCTTCACCCTGGCGGCTCCCGGAGAGCGGCTGCGAGCGCCGCCAGAGCTCTTCGCGGAGGGCGTGCCCGTGGAGGGCGGCTCGGAGGGGGCGCTGCGGCTCGTTCCCGGCGGCACGGTCCCCACCCGTCTGCCGGAGATGACGGAGTGGACGCCAACCGAGGCCCGGGCCCTGTCCGCGAAGGTGCACGCGGCCTTCCCGGACAAGGGGCCCTCGGCGGCGGACTGGCGCGCGGGCGGGGAGGGTGAGGCCGGAGGCTGTCTGGCCCATGCCCTGCGCTACGCGTCCCTCGCCCGAGGACGGGGCCAGCGGGTGGGGCTGGTGCACGGGCTGCTGGTGGTGGACGGCGGCCCTGCCCGGCCGCACGCCTGGGTGCGGGTGGCGCTGCGGGGCGGCGGGACGTTGGATTTGGATCCCACGTCCCTGGACCCCGTGCGCCCGGACACGCACCTGGTGCTCGCGCTGGTGCCACCGGAGGGCCCCGCGCTGGAGGCCGGGGCGCGCTGGCTGTCGCTCCTGCGCGGTGACCTCCGCGTGGTGCGCGCTACTCGAACGGAATGACGGACAGCTTCGCGCCGGGCTTCACTTCCAGGAGCTCCTTGGCGCGAGCGGGCAGGTGGATGACGGTGTTGTCCAGCCGGGCCTGGCAGCGCACGGAGCGGAAGCGGTTGCGGCCGGACTCGCGCTCGGCGGCGACCAGCACGTCGTCTCCCACCAGTTCGAAGTCCTCTTCCGCCAGCTTCATCGTGCGGTAGCGGCGCACCAGGGAGATGTCCTCCGTGTCCGCCTCGAAGTGCGGGCCGCCGTCGAACGGGTCGATGCGCTCCACGTACCGGAAGCCCACCCGCTCCAGCATCCGCTGCACGCCGCGCGTGGCCGGGCCTACTTCCCCCAGCACCTTCTGCACGCGGTCCGGGAACAGCGACGCGTAGATGTCCGACGCGGGGAACAGCTCCTTGATGAACTCCTTGTTCTGGCGGCTCAGCCGGTCTGCCTCCAGGTAGGTGAGCCCGGTGAACTTCTTCCCGCAGGCCTCCCACAGGAGGCTGCGCCCGTCGGGGAGCAGCGGCGGGAGCAGCTCCGCCAGCACGCGCGGCCGGAACAGCCGCCGGTGCATGGAGATGAAGAGGAAGCGCACGAAGGACAGCTGCTTGCCGGGCTTGTCCGGCGTCGCGCGGTAGGGCGGGTCCACCACCAGGCCGCCAATCTCCGTGGGGCCCTCGTAGTTGTAGGCGATGGACAGCACCTTGTGCCGCAGGTGCCGCTCCAGCGAGGCGGAGTAGTGCTCGCGCTCGCTCACCTCATAGTAGATGTGCGGCGCGTCGTACGTGCCGTGCTGGGCGATGATCATCGACGTGCCGATGATGAGGTTGTTGCGCACGTCCTCCAGCACGAAGAGGTACTCGCGCTCGAACGGGTCCTTCACCTTGCCGGCGAAGCTCTTCACCGACTTGTCGATGATGGCCTCGAGCGTCTCCTCGTTGTTCGGCAGGTTGACCGTGTTCAGCACCGCGGCAAGACGCTTCAGGCCGGGCAAGTCGGTTTTCTGGACGTCTCGCAGTACGAGCATGGGGCACACTGAAGGGCGCCCCGGGAAGGGAGCGCCGGAAGGGCCCGTGACCTTACACCACGCCCCCGTCCCGTCAGCCCCCTGGATGCTCCCCTGTCAATGACGCGTTGCGTTCAGGACACCGCTCCGCCGTCCGCTCGGTGGGTGCGGGCGGCCCGGCCTCGTCGTGAAACATGTCTCAATCCAGGTAGGGGCCTGCCTGGTTGCATGCTGTGTTGTCAGGCGTCTGGGAATGGTTTGGCGGGGGAATGAAGTGAGGGAATGGTTTGGGGTAATGTTTGTCAAAGCTTTGCCGTCAAAGCTTCGGCACTTCCCCCTCCCCAAGGATTCAGCATTGAAAGCACTGCACCTCTGGCTCGTGGTTTGTCTGCTCCCGAGCCTCGCTGCGGCGGAAATCGTCTGGCGGGGCGATTTTGAGACGGGAAACCGCTCCCAATACAGCAAGGAACAGATGGTGAGCTCGGACCGGCTCCAGGTGGTGACGAGCCCGGTATCGGAAGGCAAGTACGCCCTCAAGGCCACGGTGAGGCAGGGCGATGATCCCATCAACTCCAGCGGCAACCGCAACGAGCTCGTCTACCTGAGCAACGAGAGGGTGGGCTCGGAGTACTGGTACCGCTGGAAGGTGATGTTCGCGAACGACTTCCCCAGCGTGGATGCGTGGCAGCTCTTCACGCAGTGGCACCACGACGGGTGCTGTGGGTCACCGCCGGTGGAGTTCTTCGTGAAGGGCGAGCTCATCCGCCTGACGCTGAACGACAGCGGCACGGTGTGGAGCACGGCGCTCAAGCGCGGCGCGTGGCAGGAGTTCATCTTCCACGTGAAGTGGTCCCCGGACGCGTCCGTGGGCTACGTGGAGCTGTGGCACAACGGCGCCCAGGTGCTGAAGAAGACGTACGCCAAGACGATGTTCTCTGGCCAGAACAACTACCTGAAGCTGGGCCTGTACCGGGCGGACACCATCAAGCCGGTGGGCGTCGTCTACCACGACGGCATGATCCAGGCGACGAAGCGCGAGGACGTGTTCCCGGTGGTGCAGCCCGACCCCGACCCCGTGGTGGACGCGGGCACGCCGGTGGACGCGGGCACGACCGTGGACGCGGGCTCGCCGCAGGAGCCGGACCCGGTGGTGGACGCGGGCAGCCCGGTGGATCCGGATCCGGTGGTGGATGCGGGCTCGCCGCAGGACCCGGCCCCCATGGTGGATGCGGGCACGACCTTGGACGCGGGCACGAACACGGGCGTGAAGCCGGCGCCGCTGGACGAGGGCGAGGGCGACGCGAACTTCCAGGGCGGCTGCTCCGCGAGCGGTGGGTCGCTGGCAGCGTTCTCGCTGCTGGGCCTGCTGGGCCTGATGCGGGCGCGCCGTCGCCGGAGCTGAATCCGTAGGTGATGGACCCTCCCGCTCCGGTGCGTCCGGGGCGGGGGGTGGGTTGAAGGAGTCCGCGCTTCCATGCGAGGAGGCGCGGAATGACTCCTCCCCGTTGGATGTGGTGGCTGTGCTGCCTCCTGCTGTGGACCGCGTGCGCGGGCCCGGAGGTGCGCAGGCCCCGGAGCTACTCCCAGCTGACGATGGACTCCGCGACGGCGGGGTGCCTGCGCAATCCGGCGTGTGCGTCGCAGGTGGGACAGGACGCCATCCTGCCGTGGCTGACCCGCGCGGCGGCCCGGGCAGGGCAGGCCGCGGCGGTGATGCGCCTGTGGGACGCGGCGGAGGTGGCCCGCGTGGAGCACGTGCTGGTGGAGTGCGCGAAGAAGGCGAACTTCGACGTCAACGAACGGCTGTTGGGGCCCGGAGGGCGGACGAATCGCCAGCTCTGCGAGGAGAAGGTGGTGGACGCGAACGGCCGGGAGATGACGCGGGCCGTGCAATTGGGGAACGCGAAGCACGAGGCGGCGCTGGCGTGCGTGCAGGAGGCACTGGGCGCCACGGATGCGGGGCGGTTCAGCCTGGAGCCGCGCTACCTTCGTGATGCGAAGACGGGCCGGACGCGGTGGTTGGATCCGGAGGAGGTGGCGCGCTGGCTGGCCGCGGGACAGTTCTTCCTGCTGACGGGGACCATCGCGCCGGATGTGGTGCTGCACGCCTTGGGAAACCCGCTGAATATCCAGGCCGTCTACGACTTCAAGTTCCCGTGCCCGGTGGACAAGCCCGCAGTCTGGTCGCAATACCCGGAAGGGAGCCCTTTCGCGGAACAGTGGCAGGATGACGTGTACCGGCAGCTTCTGGGGAATGACCTGATGCTGAAGACAGTGTCTCCCAACTACGGAGTCAGATGATGGCCACGCGAGTCCCGAGAGTTCGCGAGACCCTCGATATCGAGGGCAATAACGTGGTCCTGCTTCGAGAGGGACTCAGCATTGCCTACTACGTGCGGGCTCCTCACGAGGAGATCGCTTCGGCGGTCTGGCGTGCCTTCGAGCGTTATCGAAAGGCCATCGAGCCACGCGTGTTCGACGCGTACCTGGATGTCTACACAGGGGATAGGCCACGATTTGATGCGGAGGGAGAGGCGGTTCTTCGGGCCCGGATGCTCAGGCCTGCCTCCGGCATCGCAGAGGTGCACGAGCTGTATCACTCCGCGACCGGCATCTGCTTCAAGTACGAAGGCCGTGGCACCACGGCGCCCAACTTTCACGACACGTACCCTGAGAACACCTGTTGCCTGGAGTTCCGGCTGCCCACCGAATTTCTGGACGAGCGCGGGCCGGAGTGGATCCGCGCGTTGGCCATCGAGCTTGGGCGCGAACTGCCATGGAACTCGGGGCACGCGGGACTGTCGCTCGAAGCCCATGCCTGGACCCAAGCGATCACGCCGCGCCTGCGTGAAGTGACCCGGCGTCACCCGGGCTTCGATCTGGTGCACCGGCTGAACAGACTCGCCCTGTACCTGGGCACGAAGCTCCGTCCCCCCGCGTGGCTCAACTTCCTGGGCCCGCCCGTGCTCAACGAACTGGGCGGAGCGGAAGCACTGCGCTCCCGGTTGCACTCACCTTCAACCCAGGTCGAGTCCCTGTCCCCGGACCGCGCCGTGGTGTCCCTGGGCCCTGCCCCCGAAGCCGGGGACCTGGAGGCCGGGGACACACTGCCCGCGTACCGCGAGCTGGCCCGCGTGCTGGAGCCGTGGCTCTACGCGCACAAGGGAGAATGGGGCTTCTTCACCGAAGCCGAGGTCCGCCAGTGGGAGCGCCGCTTCCTCTGACCGCGCTGTGGCATCATCCGCGGCTGTCATGTCGCAGCCGCCTCGCAAGGTCTCGCTCGTCCTGAGCTACCAGTACCCCGGCAAGTACGCCTTCACCGTGCTCGCCGGCGCCGTGGAGGCGGACCCCGCGCTCGCGGACGTGTCACTGCACTTCCCTCGCAACCGCGAGGACCTGCTGACCACCGTGCGCGAGCGCGCGGACGCGGGCGACACCGTCGTCGCCGCGTGGTCCTTCTACTCCGCCAGCTTCGGCCCCTCCGTGGAGGAGCTGAGCTGGGTGCGCGAACGGCTGGAGGGCCGCGACGTCCTCTGCATCGCGGGCGGCGTGCACGCCACCGCCGAAACACTCCAGACGCTCCAGGCCGGCTTCGACCTCGTCGCCGTGGGCGAGGGCGAACACACCCTGCGCGCCCTCCTGGCCCGCGTCCTCGAGGGCGAGGACCCGCGCGCCACGCACGGCACCGCGCACCTCAAGGACGGCAAGCTCGTGCAGCACGGCCACGGCGAGGGCGTGCGCCTGGACGACTTCCCTCCGTTCGCCGCGAAGCACGTGAAGTTCGGCGCCATCGAGATCACCCGCGGCTGCATCTACGCCTGCCGCTTCTGCCAGACGCCCTTCATGTCCAAGGCGCGCTTCCGGCACCGCACCGTGGCCAACATCGCCCACTGGGCCCGCGAGCTGCGCCGCGCGGGACGGCGCGACCTGCGCTTCATCACCCCCACGTCCCTGTCCTACGGCACCCCCGACGAGACCGTGAACCTGGCCGCCGTGGAGGAGCTGCTCGCCGCCGTGACGGAGGCCATGGCCCCGGACGGGCGCAT
The DNA here is from genome assembly GCF_003611685.1 of Corallococcus sp. CA049B. Lineage (NCBI taxonomy): Bacteria > Pseudomonadati > Myxococcota > Myxococcia > Myxococcales > Myxococcaceae > Corallococcus > Corallococcus sp. CA049B. The sequence continues at coordinate 22,397 of NZ_RAWC01000015.1, forward strand.
CTACTACGGCACCTTCCCCTCGGAGGTGCGCCCGGAGCACGTCACGCCGGAGTCCCTGGCGCTGCTCAAGCGCTACGTGGCCAACGACAACCTCATCATCGGCGGCCAGTCCGGCTCCGAGCGCATCCTCCAGGCCACCCGGCGCGGCCACGACGTGGAGACGGTGGTGCGCGCCGCGCGGCTCGCGGTGGAGGGCGGCTTCGTGCCCAACGTGGACTTCATCCTGGGCCTGCCCGGCGAGGAGCCCGCGGACGTGGACGCCACGCTGGACCTCATGCAGCGGCTGTCCGACCTGGGCGCCCGCGTGCACGGCCACACCTTCATGCCGCTGCCCGGCACGCCCTACCGCGACGCGGCCCCCGGCCGCCTGGATGAGCGCACCCAACAGCGGCTGGACTTCCTCGCGTCCCAGGGCCGCCTGTATGGCCACTGGAGGGCGCAGGGCGTGCTCGCGGAGGCCATCGCCGCTCGCAGACAGCCGCGCGCCCGCTAGCCGCACCCGTTACACTCCAGTGATGGCTGAACAGACGCCCTACTGGCTCCTCATCTCCGTGCTCTTCAGCTCCCAGCCCCTCACCCCTGCGCTGGCCATGACGCTGCACGAGGCCGCCTTCGAGCTGTACACGCGCGGCGAGGGCTCGCGCGAGGTGGCCGGCGATCTGCTCTCCGGCCGCGTGAACAACCTGCGCAAGGACGTGTCCCTGGGCGGCATCGCCGGGCCCGCCTTCGAGGCCGAAATCGAGACCGAGCGCGGCTCCGGCGTCGTCCGCTTCGTCCTCACCCGCCAGGGGCTGGAGATGATGAAGGCCCAGCCGCCGGCGGCCCCCAAGAAGCAGCAGTACCTCAACTGAGGAAGGGGCGGCCTGGCCGCCCGGCCGCTCCCGGTATGGCACCCCGTCACCACCTTGAGGACTCAAGGGAGGAATGACGGCATGGACCCCAAGGACGAATACCTCAAGAAGAGCGCCGGCATCCCGCTGGACCCCAGCAAGCAGAAGGACCCGGAAGAGCACGGCGACCGGGTGCCCGCGGAGGGGCGCGCCGAGGAGCTCAACGACATCACCGGGCAGAACGGCGGGCAGCGCACCGACGTGGATCAGCCCTGGAAGGACACGCGGCACCGGCACGACGGCGTCCGCGACCAGTACAGCGACGACAGCGACAAGAAAAAGCCCTGAGGTCTCCCCCAGGGCTTTGGTGAAGTCGATGCTGTGAAGGACGCCCTGGGGCGCGGGGACTACTCGCGGTCCAGGGACAGCTTCATGCCGCCCATGTGCAGGATGGACTGGGACATGGTCACCGCGGACATGGTGGCCAGGTCCTCGATGGCCTGCAGCTCCTCGCTCTTGGGCTCCGCGCCCGTCTGCGAGGCCGCGGCCTGCTGCTGGGTCTGGTTCGCCTGCGTGGGGGTGGCGCCCGCAGTGTACGTGCCCATCAGCGAGCCGTGCGGCGTGGCCCCCATCTGCGCCAGCGCCGAAGCCACCACCGACCCGCCCGTCACCTGCGCGCCCACCTTCGGCTGCGCGGCGGCGCCCGACATCAGCGAGCCGAAGCGGCTGCCCGACACGGAGGAGGGGGTGTTCGTCGTGGCCGGCTGCACCCGAGGACCGGAGAGAGACGTGATGCGGTTCATGGCGGCTCCCGTCAAAAGGCCCCGGTCTGCGCGGCACACCCGGAGGCGTGCCTGTGGGGCTTCAAGTTCGTTCTCTCCATTATCGCCCCAGCCCCGGGGAAGTTGCCTCTTTCGCCTCGCGAACGGCGAAGGCCGCGGAATCCCAGGGAATTCTCCCTGGAACGCCACGGCCTTCAGGCTTCGGGATGATCCGCCGGGCCTAGAACTGGTGGGCCTCGGTGGACTCGTGCAGGGCCAGGGTGCTGGCGTTGCCGCCGGAGATGACCTCGGCGACCTGGTCGAAGTAGCCGGTGCCCACCTCGCGCTGGTGGCGCGTGGCGGTGTAGCCGTGCTTCTCCGCGCCGAACTCCGACTGCTGCATCTCGCTGTAGGCCGCCATGCCGCGGTCCTTGTACTGACGGGCCAGCTCGTACATGGAGAAGTTCAGCGCGTGGAAGCCCGCCAGGGTGACGAACTGGAACTTGTAGCCCATGGCGCCCAGCTCACGCTGGAACTTCGCGATGGTGCTGTCGTCCAGGTTCTTCTTCCAGTTGAAGGACGGCGAGCAGTTGTACGCGAGCATCTTGTTGGGGAACTGCTTGCGGATGCCCTCGGCGAAGGCCTTGGCCTGCGCCAGGTCCGGGGTGCTGGTCTCGCACCACACCAGGTCCGCGTACGGCGCGTAGGCCAGGCCGCGCGCGATGGCGCACTCCAGGCCGCCCTTGATGCGGTAGAAGCCCTCGCCCGTGCGGCCCGCCGCCTTGTCGATGAAGGCGTGGTCGTACTCGTCCGCGTCGCTCATGAGCAGCTTGGCGCTGTCCGCGTCCGTGCGGGCCACGAGCAGCGTGGGCACGCCCATCACGTCCGCCGCCAGGCGCGCCGCGGTCAGCGTGCGCACGAAGTGGCTGGTGGGCACCAGCACCTTGCCGCCCATGTGGCCGCACTTCTTCTCGCTGGCCAGCTGGTCCTCGAAGTGCACGCCCGCGGCGCCCGCTTCGATCATGCCCTTCATCAGCTCATAGGCGTTGAGCGGACCGCCGAAGCCGGCCTCCGCGTCCGCGATGATGGGCGCGAACCAGTAGCGGTCGTTGCGCCCTTCGGCGTGCTCGATCTGGTCGGCGCGGCGCAGGGCGTTGTTGATCTTCTTCACCACGGAGGGGACGGAGTCCGCCGGGTAGAGGCTCTGGTCCGGGTACATCTGGCCGGCGTTGTTCGCGTCCGCGGCGACCTGCCAGCCGGACAGGTAGATGGCCTTGAGGCCCGCGCGCACCATCTGCACGGCCTGGTTGCCGGTGAGGGCGCCCAGCGCGTTGATGTAGTCCTCCGTGTGGAGCAGCTCCCAGAGGCGGCGGGCGCCCAGCTCCGCCAGCGTGTGGCTCACGCGGATGGAGCCGCGCAGCTTCTCCACGTCCTTTTCGGAGTAGTTGCGCTTGATTCCCTCGAAGCGCTGCGCATGGAGCTTCGCGTGAGGGGAGGCATCGGAAGTGGTCGGCGTCGCGTCGTACATGCCAGGACTCCTCGGGCTTGCAGTGAAGGGTGGAAAAGACTTCGTTGAAGCGGGTTGGAAAGCGTCAGGACTGAGGGTCGAGGGCCTCGTAGGCCGGCAGCGTGAGGAAGTCCTCGAAGGCGGGCGCGGTGGACAGCTGCTCGAAGAGGGCGCGGGACTTCTCCATGTGCGCCTGGCCGTAGCGCTCGACGGCGCCCTCGCGGCCCATCCGCGCCATCTCCTCCGCGAGCAGCGTGCGGAACAGCTCCGGCGTCACCTTGCGGCCGTCCTCCAGCGTGGCCTCGTGGTGGATCCACTGCCACACCTGGGCGCGGGAGATTTCGGCCGTGGCCGCGTCCTCCATCAGGTTGTAGAGCGGCACGCAGCCCAGGCCGCCCAGCCACGCGGCGGTGTACTGGATGCCCACGCGGATGTTGTGGCGCAGGCCCTCCTCCGTGCGCGTGCCGGAGGGCAGCTTGAGCAGGTCCGCTTCGGTGATGCGCACGTCCTCGCGCTTGTTGGCCACCTGGTTCGGGCCCTGCATCTGCGCGTCGAAGATTGCTTTCGCCACGGGGACCAGTCCGGGGTGCGCCACCCAGGTGCCGTCGTGGCCGTTCTTCGCCTCACGCAGCTTGTCCGCGCGGACCTTGGCCATCACCGCGTCGTTGGCGGCGGCGTCCCCCTTGATGGGGATGAAGGCGGCCATGCCGCCCATGGCGTGCGCGCCCCGGCGGTGACAGGTCTGGATGAGCAGCTGCGAGTAGGCGTTGAGGAAGCCCTTGTCCATGGTGACCTGACCGCGGTCGGGCAGCACCACGGACGCGTCGGACTGGAGCGTCTTGATGAAGCTGAAGATGTAGTCCCAGCGGCCGCAGTTGAGGCCGGCCGAGTGCTCGCGCAGCTCGTAGAGGATCTCATCCATCTCGAACGCGGCGGGCAGCGTCTCGATGAGGACCGTGGCCTTGATGGTGCCGCCCGGGATGCCCAGCTCGCTCTGGGCCAGGTGGAACACGTCGTTCCACAGCCGGGCCTCCAGGTGGCTCTGCATCTTGGGCAGGTAGAAGTAGGGGCCCGTGCCGCGCTTGAGCTGCTCGCGCGCGTTGTGGAAGAAGAACAGGCCGAAGTCGAAGAGCGAGCCGGAGATGGGCTTGCCGTCGATGCGCACGTGGCGCTCCGGCAGGTGCCAGCCGCGCGGGCGCACGAAGAGCACGGCGTGCTTCTCATTCAGCGCGTAGTGCTTCCCGTTCTCCGCCGTGAAGGAGATGGTCTTGCGAACGGCGTCGCGCAGGTTCAGCTGGCCGCGCACCACGTTGTCCCAGGTGGGGCTGTTGGCGTCCTCGAAGTCCGCCATGAAGACGCTGGCGCCGGAGTTGAGCGCGTTGATGATCATCTTGCGGTCCACCGGACCGGTGATTTCGACGCGCCGGTCCTGCAGGTCCGCGGGCACCGGAGACACGGTCCAGTCGCCCTTCCGGATGTCCGCCGTCTCCGGGAGGAAGTGGGGGCGCTCACCCTTGCGCCAGCCCTGCGCCACCTTCTTGCGCCGCTCCAGCAGTGCTTCCCGCCGTTCACCGAAGGTGCGGACCAGCTTCGCCACGAAGGCCATGGCCTCCTGCGTCAGCACCTCCGCGTAATCCGGATGCCAGGGGCCCTCCACGGTCACGCCGGGGCCGAAGGCCGGGGGATTCTGGGAGGTGCGCGCGTCCATGTCGGCTCCTGACGAGATGCGTTGTAAAAGCGGCTCAACGGGCTGAAAGATGTCCCTCCCGTCTAGGGAAGGGAAGCCTTGGTGAATTAGAAGCTGCTTGCCTGTAAGGCTGTCAACATCGCCGGGATTAAATCTGTAAATCCACTGACGCAGCCGGACAGAACCCCCCGGAATCACGACATTGGGGGGGCGGGCGCAATCGCGGGCGGTGGGGTCCGTAGGTAGGGATGGGACCCCATCGTGCCAAGCGGGGGCCTGACTGGGAGGTCACCTCATGGACGTCACGACACGCTGCAGGGCCTGTTCGAAGGAGCTGTCCGGGGAGGCGCAGCGCTGCCCGCACTGCCGTGCGCGGACGGTGCCGATGCACCGGGGCGAGGGGCGGGCGCTGCTGGGCGTCTGCTCGGCGCTGGCGCGCGAGCTGGGCGTGGACGTTTCGCTGGTGCGGGTGGCGTTCGTGCTGATGCTGTTCGCGTCCGCGGGGATGAGCGCGGCGCTCTACCTGCTGCTCTGGGCGTTCATCCCGGCGAAGGCCTACGGCCGGGCGCCGCTGCAGGGGACGCTGGACTGGGTGTCCAAGGTCGCGAACACGCCCGTGGACGACGACACGCCCCGCTGGGAGAAGCGCGTCTGACGGGGCAGCCGTCCCCCTGGCGCGTCGCGCTGCTAGACGCGCCAGACGCCGGCCACGGACTCCATGCGCTCGGCCACGCCGCGCAGGGCGTGCGTCATGCGCTGGGTGCCGTGCATGGCCTGGAGGGTGTCGTCCATCATCCGGGACAGGTCCGTGACGGCGGAGAAGATCTGCGCGATGCCGGCGTTCTGCTGGATGACGGCGGCGGCGATCTGCTGGGCCGCGGACGCGTTGTCCTGGATGATGTCCGTCAGCGCGCGCAGGCTCTGACCGCTCTCGCGCACCTGGGCCAGGCCCGCCTCGGAGCGGCGCTGGCCCTCCTCTGACAGCGCCACGGTGTCGCGGATGCCGCCGCGGATGGCGTCCAGGATGTCGCGCACCCGGTCGGTGGCCTGGATGGACTGGTCCGCCAGGGCCCGGATTTCGCGCGCCACCACGCCAAAGCCCTTGCCGTGCTCACCGGAGCGCGCCGCTTCGATGGCCGCGTTGAGCGCGAGCATGTTGGACTGGTCCGCCAGGTCCTTCACCGTCTGGGTGATGCCGCCAATCTGCTGCGTGCGCTCGTTGAGGGAGGAGATGCCCTCCGCCAGTCGCTCGCCGTGGTCGCGCAGCTGTTCGAAGCCGTCCAGGCTGGCGCCGAGCGCCGTCTGTCCGGAGCCGCCCGCTTCACGCGCCCGCTCCACCAGCGCGAGCACCGCCTGCGAGCGCTCCGCGGCCAGCTGAGAGGTCTGTTGGATTTCCCTCGCGGTGACCTGCGTCTCCTGGATGGCGGTGCCCTGCCGGATGAGGTTTCGCTCCTGCTGCTCGGTGGCCTCGGTGAGCTCGCCCACCGTCTGCCCCAGCACGCGGGTGGCCTGTTGGAGGCTCGTGGTGGACTCGCGCAGGTGGTCCATCATCCGGGAGAAGGCGGAGGCCAGCTCGCCCACTTCGTCCTGGTGGTCGTGGGCCTCCACCTTCTGGGTGAGGTCGCCCTCGCGCACCACGCGGGACACCAGCGCGCTCAGCGTGGCGATGGGCCGCGTCACCCCGCGCGCCAGGGCCCAGGCGGCCAGGACGGCCACCCCCAGGAGCGCGGCCCCCGCGAGCAGGCTGAGTTGCAGGAAGCGCCGCAGGGGCAGGAAGGCCTCGTCCGCTTCCATCGCCGCCACGAAGCGCCAGCCCTCGCCCGCGGCGAAGCGGTGGGCGGCGTCGTTGTGGGCCTCGGCCCGCACGGGGTTCGAAAGGCTCGGCGTGCCCTCGGCGCGGGCGCTGAAGAGGCTGGCGCCGTCCGGAGCGAGGATGGCCAGGGTGAAGCTCTTCTGGCCCCGGTCCTGGGCCCGCTTGAGCGCGCCCGCGACCACCTTCTCCAGCTGGCTCCAGTCATACGCGGCCAGGAGCACGCCCACCCGTGCGCCGGAGATGGGGCTGAGCACGGGCAGGGCCAGGGGCATCACGGCGCGGTCGAGGAACGGATCCTTCTTCGTGAGGGCGCCCGTGAGGACGCCAGCGTCCAGCCGGTCCTCCAGCGCGGTCTGGAACCAGGGCGCGGCGCGCACCTCCCGTTCGCGGCCGGCGAAGGCCTGGCGCAGCTCCGGCCGGCTCACGGAGACGGCGCGTCCGTCGGGGGTGAACAGGACCAGTCCGGCGAAGCTGGTGTGCCGGCCGTTCAGCGAGGCGAGCACCGCGTCGCTCTTGGCGTAGGTGTCGAAGAGGAGCGCGCCGCGCACGATGGCGTCCTCGGTCCACGCGCGGGCGTTCGCTTCGCGCTCGTGCAGCGAGGCTTCGATGAGGTCCTGCAGGCCGTCCGCCTCCACCTGGAGGACGCCGTGCACCTGCTGCTCCAGGTTGCGCCGGATGGTGTGGACGCCCGCTCCGATGGCGGGGACCAGGGCCGCGACGAGCAGCAGGCAGATCCACAGCGTGAGGCGGCCCCGCAACTTCAGTCCGGACAGCAGTCGCATGCAGGAGAACCCAGGTGGGGAACGGGAACGGTCGGTGTCACAGGTCGAGCAGGGACAGGCCCACGGTGAGCGCGCCGATGACCCGGGCGCCGTCGCGGACGGGGAGGGACACCTGGATGACGTAGGCCTGGGAGGACTCGTCGAAGAAGGGGGCCTCCTTCAGCGCGGGGCCGCCGCGGCCCTGGGCGTAGGTGAGGCGCCACTTGTCCTCGTCGCCCTGCCAGTAGTCGGACGTGCGCCGGCTGGCGCAGACGAGCGCGCCCTGATCATCCATGGCGAAGGCCTCCGCCATCGCCGGGCCCAGGTGCTCCCGCAGGCGGCGGAGCGCGCCCGTGCAGGGGCCGTCCAGCACGCGCTGCTTGTGGGGCGTGAGCGACGGGGTCGCCACCCATTCCGCGTCCAGCCCCTGGATGGTGGCGAGCGGCGTGCGGCGCGCGTTCTGGGCGCGCAGGGCGCGCACCACTTCGGGGTCCTCGGCCAGGCGCCGCAGGTGGGGCATCACGCTGTCCACCTTCTGGAGCTGCGCGACGCCGTCCGGTGGCAGCTGCCCCCAGGCCGCCAGCGCCAAACCCAGCCATTGCATGGACATCCAGGCGCCCCCAGGAGCCGTGAGAACGATTGAGAAAGTGTGTCACGGACCTGCTGGCGGCGTCACCCAGGCAGGCGTGATTTGAATAATTCAAGCTAAGCTTGTTTTCATCGGGTTCAGGGCAGACGGCATTGCACGGGCCTGTCTTCCTGCCTCCGTGCGCCGGGAGGGTCGGCCCTTGGCTTGAGGATGTCAGAGGTAGGGGGCATCCTTGCGCGCATGGGCGATGGAAACGGGAGTGGGAAGGGGAAGTCGGTGTCGTATGCCGTCCTGGAGGACGTGCCGCCGACGAAGGTGGGGGAGATCATCGAGGGAGAGCTGGTCGTCAGTCCCAGGCCTGCGTCGCCCCACGCGCGGGCGGCGTCGAAGCTCGGCGGGTGGCTGGATGGGCCATTCGACGAGGGCAGCAATGGGCCCGGTGGCTGGGTCATCCTGGATGAACCGGAGCTGCGCTTCGCGGGAACAGGGGATGCGCTGGTGCCGGACCTCGCGGGATGGCGCCGTGACCGCATGCCGCGCATTCCAAACACACCTGTCTTCTCCCTGGCTCCGGATTGGATCTGCGAGGTGTTGTCCCCGTCCACCTACCGCTGGGACCGGGGCCCGAAGATGCGCGTCTATGCGCGCGCGGGCGTGGAGTGGCTGTGGTTCATCGACCCGCTGGCGGAGGGGTTGGAGATCCACCGTCTCCAGGAAGGCCAGTGGCGCCTGCACGGGGTGCACCTGGGAAGTGGAACCGTGAATGCTGTTCCCTTCGATGCGGTGCCTCTGAACCTGAGCAGGCTCTGGAGCCGGTGAGGGCGCGGAGCGTTGGGGATCCAGCACCTCTCCGCCAATCTGTCCTGCCGCGGCGGCGCGGCGGTGTTAATCGCGCGGGACGTCGTTCCTTTTGCGCGGAGGCCGCACCGTGAGCACGAAGAATGTTCGCATCGAGAAGGACACCTTTGGCCCCATCGAAGTCCCCGCCGACCGGCTCTGGGGCGCGCAGACCCAGCGCAGCCGCCAGAACTTCGCCATCTCTTCCGAGCGCATGCCGACGGCGCTCGTGCACGCGCTGGTGCTGGTGAAGAAGGCCGCCGCGCTCGTGAACCAGGAGAACGGCTCCCTTCCCAAGGAGAAGGCCCAGGCCATCGTGAAGGCCGCGGATGAAGTGCTCGCCGGCCAGCACGACGAGGAGTTCCCCCTGCTGGTGTGGCAGACGGGCAGCGGCACGCAGACGAACATGAACTGCAACGAGGTGCTGGCCAACCGCGCCTCGGAGCTCCTGGGCGGCGAGCGTGGAGAAGGGCGCAAGGTCCACGCCAACGACGACGTCAACAAGGGCCAGAGCTCCAACGACGTGTTCCCCACCGCGATGAACGTGGCCGCCGTGGAGGCCGTGGTGAAGCAGGTGCTGCCGGAGCTGGGAGCCCTGCGCGACGTGCTCGCCCAGAAGTCCCAGGCCTTCCAGTCCATCGTGAAGATTGGCCGCACGCACCTGCAGGACGCGACCCCGCTCACCCTGGGCCAGGAGTTCAGCGGCTACGTGGCGCAGCTGGACCGCGCGAAGGGCCACATCGAGGCGGCGCTGCCACACATGCTGGAGCTGGCGCTGGGCGGCACCGCCGTGGGCACCGGCCTCAACGCGCCCCCGGGCTACGCCGAGCGCGTGGCGGCGGAGATCGCGAAGCTCACCGGCCACGCCTTCGTCACCGCGCCCAACAAGTTCGAGGCGCTGGCCGCCAACGACGCGCTGGTGCAGGGGCACGGCGCGCTCAAGGGCCTGGCGGCGGTGCTGTTCAAGGTGGCCAATGACATCCGCTGGCTGTCTTCGGGGCCGCGCTCGGGCATTGGTGAAATCAACATCCCGGAGAACGAGCCGGGCAGCTCCATCATGCCGGGCAAGGTGAACCCCACGCAGAGCGAGGCGCTCACCATGCTGTCCGCCCAGGTGATGGGCAACGACGTGGCCATCTCCCTGGGCGGCGCGTCCGGCAACTTCGAGCTCAACGTCTTCAAGCCGCTCATCATCCAGAACTTCCTGCAGAGCTGCCGCCTGCTCGCGGACGGCATGCGCAGCTTCCGCCTGAACTGCGCGGTGGGCATCGAGCCCAACCTCCCGCGCCTCCAGGAGAACCTCCAGCGCAGCCTGATGCTCGTCACCGCGCTCAATCCGCACATCGGCTACGACAACGCGGCGAAGATCGCCAAGACGGCCCACAAGCAGGGCAAGACGCTGAAGGAGGTGGCGGTGGAGCTGGGGCTCGTCACCGCCGAACAGTTCGACCAGTGGGTGCGCCCGGAGAAGATGACCGGGAACCTGTAGGTCGCCCCTTCCGTCAGCGCAGGGGTCGCACCCGGGGCTCCCGGAGGACTCTGGAGGCGGCCCGGGCTCGGACGGTGACCCGCATCCGAGGCTCGCGCCCAGGGCGAGAAGGTAGGTGGCCCATGCTCCCGGTGACGGCTTCAACCCCATGACATCCCCCGCTGACATGCAGCTCGCCCCAACGGTGGGTGCGTGCCGGCGAGGGATGTATTGGGGCGATGCCCGTCCCCAACGAGGGGACGCCGTTCGACTCGCGGTCAAGCGTGGGGCGGCGCACGGTCCGCCGCGCGCTTCAGGGGATGGGCAGGGCCCACAGCTCGCGGCCGGTGGCCTGCGTCCGCGCGGTGAAGAAGACGTGGCCTCCGGACACCACCATCCATCCTGGAGAGGAGGATTCGGGCCCCGGCTCGATGTCCGCGTAGCGCACCGTGCTCTGGACCGTACCGTCGGTGCGCCACAGCTCCAGGCCCGTCTCCGCGTCCCAGGCGGAGAAGAGGACGGGGCCTCCGGGTCTGCTCAGGACCAGCGGGGGAAGGGGAAGCAGGGGGGACTGGTCCACCAGGCGCGTCGTCAACAGGGGCTGGGTGCCGGCCTGCGTCCCATTCGTGCGCCAGAGGGTGTATTCGGGCCGGCTCTTCCCCGCCCAGAACAGCACGTGGTCATTCAGGACGGTGAGCCCGATGGGGCCCTGTTCGAGTGTGCCCAGTGATGCCGCCAGCTCCACGGTCCGCCCGTCGCTCTTCCACAGCTCCCAGACCTGTTCGGGGTAGCGGAACCGGGGGAACACGAGGCTGTCCCCCAGCACGACCCCCGTTTGATTGGAGGTGTAGGCGGTGTTGAAGAAGACCTCCGGGCTCACGGGCTCGGTGCCCTGGGGGGTGCCGTTGCTCTTCCAGAGCTGCAGCTCGCCGCTGGCCTGGGAGTGGGCGGTCATCCAGAAGAGCCACTGGTCTCCCACGACGGCGCCCGACCGGATGACGCCCACGCTTCCTCCGGGAGGCACCAGGTCGCTGACCTTCACCGTGCCGTCCGTCGTGCCGTCGCTCACCCAGAGCGCGCGGTGCGTCTCCGTGTCCCGTACGGAGAAGAAGACCCGTGCCCCCAGGCTGGCCAGCGGCACGGGCGGCTCCAACCCCAGCCCCGACCGCAGCCGCCGCGTCCCGTTCCGGGTTCCATCCGTCACCCAGAGCGCCCCTTCGGCCCCTTCCTGCACGCCGAAGAAGGCCCGGCCCCGCGCTTCCACCAGCTCCACGGCCGCGTCGCCATGCGCGCCCTTCGGGAGGTCCTGGTAGGGCGTCAGGTCCTCCGCGGTCTCGGTGGCGGGGTCATGGCGCCAGAGCCGGTACGGTGCGTCGTCCGCGGAGCTGACGCGGGCCGCGTAGAGCAGCTGGCCGTTGAGCGAGGTGAGCCGCTCGGGCGCCATGGAGGGATGGTTCCACCAGGGGCCCTGCACCATGCGGGTCCCCTCCCGGGTCCCGTCGCTGCGCCACAGCTGGTTGTTCGAAAAGGCGACGGGCGCGCGCTGGAAGTAGAGCGTCCCCGCCACGTCGATGGCCAACGTCTTGCCGTTGTAGGGCTCGAAGTCGAACAGCGACGGCTTGCCTCCAGCGGCGTCCTTCACGAGGAACGCGGGTCCCGCCCGTTGGATGGGAGGTTCCTCGGGAGGCGGCTGCTCCTTCTCGCCACAGCCCGCGCCCCACGTCAGCGCGCCTCCCAGCAATGCCCACAGCCAGCTCATCCTCCGCATGCATCCCCCTCGGGAACTGTTTTCGGCGCACCCTTTGCCATGAGCGGACGGCCCTCTTCAATCTCCGGGCCGCCCGGGGTCCGGCCCGGGCTGGCGAGGGGCAAGCGTGGGACAGCGCACGCTCCGGCAAGAAGGGGGGAGCGCGCGGGATGAGGGACGATTAGGGTACGGGGGCCATGAACGTCCCCTTCGTCATTGAGACCACGCACCGCGGCGAGCGGGCGTACGACCTCTACAGCCGTCTGCTCAAGGACCGCATCATCCTCCTGGGCACGCCCATCAACGACGATGTGGCCAACCTCATCGTCGCCCAGCTGCTGTTCCTGGAGTCCGAGGACCCGGACAAGGGCATCAACCTCTACATCAACTCGCCCGGTGGCTCCGTCACGGCGGCGCTCGCGATGTATGACACGATGCAGTACGTCAAGTGCCCCGTGTCCACCATCTGCGTGGGCCAGGCGGCCTCCGCGGGCGCGCTGCTGCTCCTGGCGGGCTCCAAGGGCAAGCGCTACGCCCTGCCCAACAGCCGCATCATGATCCACCAGCCGCTGGGTGGCGCGCAGGGCCAGGCGACGGACATCGACATCCAGGCGAAGGAGATCCTCCGCCTGCGCACGTACCTCAACGGCCTGTTCGTGAAGCACACGGGCCACACCATCGAGCGCATCGAGAAGGACACCGAGCGCGACTACTTCATGAGCGCCGAGGAGGCCCGGCAGTACGGCCTCATCGACGAGGTCGTGGAGCGCGCCTCGGGCGTGCCGGCGCCCAAGTAGTTTCCATTCCAGCAGGGACCGGAGGAGCAGGCCCCGTGCCGCTGCTCCGGGCAGGCATTCGACGGGTGGCGGCTTCGCAAGCCGCCCCACGGTGCAGCTTGACGGGTGCGTGTCCAACGTCTGGACATGCTGCCCCGCCTCCTCGCCGCCGCTCTGTTGCCTGCCCTCCTGGCGGGCGTGGGTTGTGCCACCGGTCCCACGGGTCGCCAGCCCGTGCCCCCCAGCTCCCAGTCGGTCCAGGAGGAGTTGGGGGAGCGCAACGTCGTCGACGCGGGCGCGGAGTACGCCCGGCAGAACGGCATGGTGCTGGCGGAAGCGGGCCAGGCGGTGCGGATCCGCCCCAACTACTGGCGGATCCGCTTCGCGCTCCCGGAGGAGGGCTCCGGGAAGTTCCTGGAGCTGGACTTCGACGAGCTGGCCCAGCGCGTGACGAGGGAGCGGGTCATCGACATCAACCCCTCCTTGCTGCCCATCCCCAGGACCTCCCTGCCCAGCGAATCGAGCCCCGCGACGGGCGGCTCGGGCCCCCAGTGAGGGCTACGGCCGCCGCGTGATGCGGTCGAGCGCGGGGGCCTGGCGCGGCGTGGCCTCCGAGCTCTCCGCGGCGAGGTGAGGGCCGGGGTCCGAATGCGTGTCGTCCCGTCGGAGGTGACGTGGCCGCTACCGGGCTCAGGCGCTCGCGGGCTCCCGGCACATCACCAGCTCCGCGGCGCCGCCCACGGCACCCCAGAGCACGGCCTCCTGGTCGAACAGGCGGCCCATGCGCAGGGCTTCATCGCGGGACAAGCCGGGGACGAAGAGGCTCTCCTCGGACCAGCGACGGTCCTCCGCAACGCCCACGGCGGACACGCTCAGGTGGCCTTGTGCTTCCAGCAGCGTGAGCAGCCGTTGCTGGAGGCGCGCGTTGGTGCGGAGCGGGCGCGCGTGCGCGCGGGGGTTCCACGCGGTGAGGAAGGCCCAGGTGGTGAAGCCGTGAGCCGCGAGCGCGGCGTCGAGCCCTGGATGCAAGGCAGCCACGCGCAGCACGTGCTTGCGGTCGCCGACGAGTGGATGCGGGCGCACGACGTAGCCCGTGGCCTTGAAGGCCCCGTGCAGCGCGGCCCGCCGTGCGTCACTCATGCGGCGTCGCGACCGCGGCTCCCGCACCCGGTGGATTGGGGACGGGAGTGGCCACGGCCGCGGGCGGTGCGTTCATCGCGGGAGGATTCACGCTCGTCGGCGCGGGCTGGGGCTTCGCGACCGCCGGATTCACGGTGGACGGTGCCGCCGGTGCGTTCGACTTCGTGGCCTGCGCGGCCTGCGGACTCACGGCCGCGGGCACCGGAAGCAGCGGCAGCGCCGGGTGTCCTTCCCGCAGCTTGGGCGGAATCTGGCTGGCCACGATGGGCGCCTCCTCCGCCGTCTTCCACGGACGGTCGGGCCACCAGCGCTCCATGGGCGGCGGCGCCAGCGCGAGGAAGTCCTGCCCGGGCCGGGGCGCGGTGATGCCCACGCCGTCGTGCTTCGCGGCCACCAGCGAGCGCTCAATCGGCTCCGTCCAGCCGTGGTACGCCAGCGTCACCAGGCCCCAGTGCACCGGCAGCATCAAGCGGCCCTGCACCAGCCGGTGGGCCAGCACCGCCTGCTCCGGCCCCAGGTGCCAGTCCGGCCAGCCCGCGCCGTACTGCCCCGTCTCAATCATCGTCAAATCGAACGGCCCCAGCTTCGCGCCAATCTCCTCCATCGCGGGGAACAGGCCTGTGTCGCCGGAGTAGTAGACGCGGTGCTGTGGCCCCACCAGCGCCCAGCCCGCCCACAGCGTCTTGTTCTGCTGGAGGAACCGGCCCGACGCATGCCGCGCGGGCGTGCACACGATGTCCAGCCCCTTCACCTTCGTGCGCTCCCACCAGTCCAGCTCCACGATGCGGTTGGCCGGCACGCCCCAGTATTCCAGGTGCTCGCCCACGCCCAGCGGCACCACGAACGTGGTGTCCCAGTCCTTCATCGCGTCGATGGTGGCGAAGTCCAGGTGGTCGTAGTGGTCGTGCGAAATCACCACCGCGTCGATGGGCGGCAGCGCGTCCAGCGCGATGGGCGCGGGGAACCAGCGCTTCGGGCCAATCCACCCCAGCGGCGACGTGCGCTCGCCCCACACGGGGTCGGTGAGCACGCGGTGCCCGTCCACCTCCACCAGCGTGGACGAGTGCCCCATCCAGGTGACGCGCAAGCCGTCCTCGGGCGGCGTGGCGAAGCGCTTCGGGTCGATGCGGTCCACCACCACCGGCATCCGGGGCGTGCTATCCGCGCTCGAGCTGAACAGGTCCGACAGCGTCCGCTCCCAGTTGTTCAGGATGGGCTGCGGGTTCTCGAACCCTCCGTCCAGCCACTGCGGCGAGCGCGTCATCCGCTCCAGCCGCGCCCCTTCCGGCACCTTGCCGAACGCACGCCAGCCGTCGATGACGACGACGAGCACCACGGCACCCAGCAGGAGCAGGCCCCATCCGAACAGGCGCAACAACCTGCCGCCCCAGGACGGCCTCTGGCCGTAGGAGGGAAAGGCCGTGCGGAAGGCCTTCTGTCGGGCCTTGTCCGCGGCCCGCATGGGTCCCGCGTTCATCCTCATCCCCGGACCCTGCTGGCTCAGGTGCACAGGTGTCAATGGGGAGACATCGCGCTACGCCCCGGTTTTTCCTGACTCCGGCGGCGTCGAGGAGGACCCGTGGCCGTTCGCCGCGCTACCGGGTCTGGGCCACGGCGTCCCGGATGGCCGGCCGCAGCTGCTGCTCCAGCGCCATGGCGAAGGCGACCACGCGTTCGACCTGGGTGACCTCCAGCTCCATGCCCAGGATGGCGTAGTAGCCGCTGTCGCGGTCCACCCACGGCGTGAAGCCGAACGCCCCGGGGGACGACACCGCGGCGCAGCCGGTGGACGGCGTGGCGCACTCCAGCCACGCGGTGAGGCCATAGCGGAACGGCAGCCCCACGTCCGCCATGGGCGAGCTGCCCACCTCGACGGTGTAGGGCTCGCGCGCCTGCGCCTCGAAGAGGGACTGGGACGCGTAGCGCGCGCCGTCCACGGTGATGCCCTGGTGGTACACGATGGCCAGGAGCTTCGCGTACTCGTCCATGGTGGCGCGCAGGCCGCCGGCGATGAGCGGGTTGGTGGTACCCAGGGTGTTGCGCGGGAAGGTGTAGTACGCGAGCGCCTCACTGGTGAGCCCCAGCGGCGTCTTCACCTGCTCCGCGAAGAGCTGCTTCCACTCCTTGCCGGTGAGCACCTCCGCCATCCGCGCGGCGACGTGCAGGTGCGTGGAGCCGTAGTCGAAGCGCGTGCCGGGCGGGGCCACCATCGCCGCGGCGGCGATTTGATCCACGCACTGGGCCAGCGTGATGCCGGACTGCGCGTTGCAGTTGGCGGTGGGATTCAGCCCGGAGGTGAAGGACAGCAGGTGGCGCAGGGTGATGGTGCCCTGGGCGCCCGTCCACCCGAGCACCTGGCCCGTGGTGGTGTCCAGCGACAGCACCCCTGCGTCCACCAGCCGGAACAGCACCAGGCCTGACACCATCTTGGACGCGGACGCGATGGCCACGCGGCGCGTGGGCTCGAAGTCGCCTTGGTTCTTCACGAAGACGCGGCGGTCCTGGGCGTCGTAGACGGCGAGCGACAGGCCCGGCACGCCCGCGTCCGCCACGGCCGCCGTGACGATGCCGTCCACGTTCGCCCACGGGTCCTGGCTTCCGGCGTCCACGGTGCCCGCGTCAACGGAGGTGCCCGCGTCCGGCGTCTCCAGCGCGCCGCCGTCGTCCGCGGGGCCTCCGGACGTGGAGGGGGCGCTCCCGCACGCGGTCAGGGTGAGGGTCAGCAGCAACGCGAGAAGATGGGGCACCAGGAGGCTCCTGAAGAGAGGGAGCCTCCTTCAACCCGCGCCGGGCGGAAGAGTTGCGGCGGGAAGTCGCCGTCAGGGCTCCGGCGGCACGACCTTGAACCCGCGCTGGAGCAGCGGGGCCAGCCGGTCCGTGAGGTCCCACGACTCCACCAGCCGGCCGTCGCGCAGCCGGTACAGCGAGTCCCCCTGGAACGTGAGCGGGCGGGACCTGCCGTCCGCGGTGGGCGGGCCCTGGGTGTCCGTGCCCGTCGCGCGCCAGCGCACCATCACCCAGTCGTCCTCCGCCATCACGTGGAGCAGCTCGAACTTCAAGTCCGGGAAGAGGGTGAACCCTGCTTCCGCCTGGGTGCGCACCACCTCCGGGCCGCGCAGGTCCTGGGGCGCGCCCTCGGAGCGGTCCACGTAGTCGGCCGCGATGTACTCCGGCAGGCGCTCCAGGCGCTTCTGGTTGTAGATCTCCTCGGTGAACAGGCGGGCGCGTGCCTTGTTGGATTCGCCCACCTGCCGGGCCCGTTCCGCCGGGGACACCGTCGCGCAACCGGTGAGCCCCACGAGCCCCAACACCACCCACGACGCACAGGTCCTCATGACGCGCGGGAATCTGCCGGGGCCGCACGGGCGCTGTCAGCCGCCGTGTCGTCGAACCGTTCACCGCCGGGCGCCAGCCGCCCCAGGCCGATGGGCGCCGCCAGGAGGGTGTCGGGAATCCCGAACGCGTCCACCAGCCCCACGGCATCCGGACGCAGCTCCTCGCACAGCTTCACGCGCTCCTTGCGGATGGCCTGGGCCTTGGGGCCCGTGAGCCAGCCGTGCTCCAGGAACCAGCCGCTGGCGGACTCCAGGCAGGACAGGCCGAAGAGGTCCGCCAGGCGCCCCAGCACCGGCTTGAGCGCTTCGTCCTTCACCTCCGCCACGCCGCGCAGGAACTGCTCCAGCACGATGCGCTCCACGCTCGCGTGCGCCAGGGCCAGCAGGTGCGCCTGCACCTGGTTGAAGGCCTCGAAGGCCTCCACGCCCGCGGTGAGCCGCTTGCGGATGCGCTTGGACACCGACGCGAGCAGGGCCTCCTCGCGGAAGCGCAGGGCGCGCAGCTGGAAGTCGCTGTCGCGCAGGTGGTCCGTGTCCGTGCGCCGGCCGGCGATGGGGTTCCGGTCCGTGAACACCGTGGCGGCCTGGTCCACGATGAGGCGCAGCACGGCGAAGACGCGGTCGTCCTCGAAGCGCTGGCGGTAGCCCGTGAGCAGGCCCTTGGCGACCAGCTGCATGAGCACGGTGTTGTCGCCCTCGAACGTGGTGAACACGTCCGTGTCCGCCTTGAGCGACGCGAGCCGGTTCGCGGTGAGGTAGCCCTGGCCGCCGCACGCCTCGCGGCACTCCTGGATGGTGGCGGTGGCGTTCCAGGACGCGTAGGCCTTGAGGCCCGCGGCGAGCGCCTCCACCTCGCGCGCGTCGTCCTCCGTGCGGTGGACGTAGCGGTCCACCAGGTACTCCAGCGCGAAGTCCACCGCGTACGCCTTGGCGACGAGCGGCAGGAGCCGCAGCTGGTGCACCTGGTGGTCCAGCAGGCGCACCTCGGGAGCGCCCTGGGGGCCGAACTGGCGGCGCAGGTCGCCGTAGCGCACGGCGATGGTCAGCGCGCTCTTGGCCGCGCTCAACGACGCGCACGCCACGCTCACGCGGCCCGCCACCAGCGCGCCCAGCATGGTGAAGAAGCGCTTGGAGTCGCCGGTGATGGAGGAGGTGTACTCGCCTCCTTCCGTCACCTGTCCGTAGCGGTCGAGCAGGTTGTCGCGCGGGACGCGCACGTGGTCGAACCACAGCCGGCCGTTGTCCACGCCGTTGAGGCCCATCTTGTCGCCGCAGTCCTCGATGCGGATGCCCGGCAGGACCTTGCCGTGCTCATCGCGCAGCGGGACGAGCAGCGCGTGCACGCCCAGCCGCTCCCCGTCCACCTCCAGCTGCGCGAACACGGTGGCGATGCGCGCGTGGCGGGCGGCGTTGCCAATCCACTCCTTGCGCGCGGTCTCCGACGGCGTGTGGAGGACGAACTCGCCCGTGGCCGCGTCGTAGCGGGCCACCGTCTCGCAGTCGCGCACGTTGGAGCCGTGGCCCAGCTCGCTCATCGCGAAGCAGCCGGGCAATTCCAGCGAGGCGACCCGGGGCAGGTACTGCTGGTGGTGCCGCTTCGTGCCCAGGAACAGGATGCTGGAGCCGAACAGGCCGAAGTGCACCCCCGCCTTGATGACGAGGCTCAGGTCGAAGAAGGCCATCGTCTCGAACGCGGCGATGAACGCGCCCAGGTCGCCGCCGCCCTCGCGGCCCTTGGGGAAGGCGAGCTGGCCCAGGCCGTCATTGGCCAGGTGCTTGAGCCAGTCGAAGACCTGGTCGCGGTACGCGGTGGTGCCGAGCCCTTCCTTGTAGCGGAAGTCCGCGTCCTCCAGCCAACCGCGCACCTGCTGGCGCACGTTCGAGTAGGTGCGCTCCAGCACGGCCGTCATCGCCACGGGGTCGAAGGACGCCGCATGCGAGCGGGGCTCCGCCTTGGGGACGCGGGACGCCTTGGGCACCAGTGAGCGCACCGCCTCCTTTCCGTCCACGCCCAGGGTGGCCTCGATGGAGGCCAGGGCCCTGGCCAGCTCCGCGGGCGGGATGTTCAGGGGGGCTTCGCCCGCGAGCGCCTGGGCCAGCTGCACGCCCAGCTCCGCCAGGTTCTGCTGTTGGCTGGTGGCCAGCTTCTCCGCGGTGGCGCGGATGTGCTCACGCACCAGGGCCAGCTCGCGGGGCGGGGGCGGACGCAGCGGATCCACCCAGAGGGCCAGGACGGAGCTGGACCTGAGGTCCAGCCAGGGCTGGGAGCGGGCGGCGGCGCCCAGGGCGCGGAGCTCGTCGCCCGTCAGCTCGCCGTCCGTCCAGGCGACGTACAGCATGGGGACCAGCGGGGCGAGGCTGGAGAGGGACAGGAGCTCCCGTGCGGAGGGGCGGGATGGGGCGTCGAGCATGCGGACTCTCCAGACGAGGGAACGGAAAGAAGGCCAGTGTCGCCACGCTGAAAGGCTCCGGCAACGATGGAATGGGGTCCTGTTCACCGGCGGGAGCGGGAGGTGGGCGGTGACTCCCGGGGGAGGGCAGTCGTCCCTACGTTGCTGGGACCATGAGCGAGCTTACGGACGAGTTGCTGCCCCAGCCGGGGGCGCATGGGTTCGACAGCGGCGATGAGACGCGCAAGCACGAGATGCAGGGCCCGTTCGAGCTGCCACCGGGACCCGAGGGCTTCTCGTTCGCGCTCTACCAGGCCACGGGCGTAGGGCTGTCACCGGGGCACCGGATGCACCTCTTGGCGAACAGCCAGGTCTTCGACCGGATGTTGGAGGACATCCGCGCGGCGAAGCACAGCGTGCACATGCTCGTCTACATCTGGCGGCCGTGTGAGCTGTCGGACCGGTTCGTGGAGGCGCTGATTGAGCGCTCGCGCGCGGGCGTGCAGTGCCGCGTGGTGGTGGATCCGGTGGGCAGCGAGGAGACGACGGGGGACAAGGACTTCGATCAGCAGATCGAGAAGCGCCTGACGGACGCGGGCGTGGAGGTGCACTACTACCGGCTGCTGGCGGGCAAGGTGCTGGGGCGGCTGCTCAGCCGGTCGCACCAGAAGATCGTCGTGGTGGACGGGCGCGTCGCGTACACGGGCGGCTTCGGCATCTGGAAGGTGTGGGAGGGGGACGGGCTGAAGGAGGACAACTGGCGCGACACGCACATCCGGGTGGAGGGGCCGGAGGTGGGGCGCATCCAGGTGACGTTCGCCAAGCACTGGATTGAGTCGGGCGGAGGGTTCCTGCCGCGCGAGTGTTTCCCGAAGCTGGAGGCGGACGGAGGCGGGTGCGCGGCGTTCATCGACAGCTCCGGGCGGTTGGGCATCACCGAGGCGGAGCGGATGGTGCGCCTGGTGGTGGCCGCCGCGACGAAGCGGCTGTGGATCGCCAATGCGTACTTCACGCCGCCCAACGACATCCTGGAGCAGCTGGAGGTGAAGGTCCGTCAGGGCGTGGACGTGCGGGTGATGGGCCCGGGGCCGATGCACGACGTGCCGGTGGTGCGCGCGTCGCAGCGGTCCACGTACGAGCGGCTGTTGGCGGCGGGGGTGCGCATCTGGGAGTACCAGCCGGCGATGTTGCATTCGAAGACGATGCTGGTGGATGACTGGCTGTGCGTCGTGGGCTCCACGAACCTGGATTCACTGTCGCTCAACAAGTTGAGCGAGGGCTCGCTGGTGTTCGAGGACCGGGAGATCGCTGCGAAGCTGGAGGCGTGCTGGGAGAAGGACGTGCGGCACTCGAAGGAGATTTCCCTGGAGAACGGCGGCCGGACGAATCCGTGGCGGAGGTTCGCGCGGCGGGCCACGCAGTGGGCGGGGCACGACCGGTAGGCTTCAGCGGTGGGAGGTGACGCCCTCCTGCCGGCAGTATTGGAGGACAGGGCAGGTGGAGCACTTCGGGCGGGAGCCGGTGCACACGTGTTTGCCAAAGGGGACGAGGAGCCGGTTGAGTTCCACCAGTAGGGCCGGGGGAGCACGGCTTCGAGCGCGGCGAGGGTGCGCTCCGGAGTGGAGGCCTTCACGTAGCCCCAGCGGTTGGTGACGCGGTGGACATGGATGTCCACGCTGATGACCTCATGGCCGCAGGCGATGCCGAGCGCCAGGTGCGCGCACTTGGGGCCCACGCCCTTGAACGACTGGAGCACGTCCGGATCCGCGGGGAGCTGGCCGTTGAACTCGTCGCGCGTGCGCACGGCGATGGCGTGGACCTGGTGGGCCTTGCCTTCGTGGAAGGTGACGGGGCGGATGAGGGCGTCGATTTCTTCCGGAGTGAGGCGCGCGAGAGCTTCGGGCGTGTGCGCGCGGGAGAGGAGGCGGAGGGAGGCGGGGAGGCTGACCTCATCGAGCGTGCGGATGGAGAGGATGCACGCGATGAGCTGTTCGAAGAGGGAGCCGTGGCCTTTCGCGGCGAGCTCGAACATGGCGGCGTCCGCGAAGGAGCGGACTTCGTGGCGCACGCGACGGAGGACCTCTTCGATGTCGAACGGGAGCGTGTCCGTGTCTGACGGAGCCGCGTGCACGGCGCGGGCGCTCTGGGTGCGCGGCGCCCGCCGTGGCCCTGTCGTCGTCTGCTTCTTGACCGCCATGCGGGCCTCCTGACCTGGGAAGTTGGGTCCGGAGGACGTGACGGGCCGGGCGTACTTGCCGGGCCGGTGGGCGGTCAGGCGGGCGGGGGCAGGTTCATCGCGTACCAGCGGTCGCAGCCGAAGTGGCCGGTGCGGCCCATGGGGGCGCAGAGTGGTTCGAAGCCGACCTTGCGGTAGAGCTTCTGGGCTTGATCCATGCCCGCCAGCGTCTCCAGGTAGCACTGCCGGAAGCCGGCGCTTCGCGCGAACTCCAGACAGTGTCTCAACAAGCGCTCGCCCATGCCGTGGCCCCGGGCCGTGGGCAGGAAGTACATCTTTCGCAGCTCGCAGACGTCCGGCGCTCCTCCGTCCAGCGGCGCGATGCCCGCGCCTCCCACCACCTGGCCCCCATGCTCCACCACGAAGTACATGTGCCGGGGACGGCTGTAGGCCGCCGTCATCGCGTTCACCTCCGGGTCGTGGATCGCGAACCCCGGACCGTCCGCTCCGAACTCCGGCATCACCGCGCGGATGACCGCCGCCATCGCCGCGTCGTCCCGGGCCTCGATGGGCCTCAACGTCAGTTCCGTGCTCATGACCTCCACGGTCCCATGACTCACGCCCTCCGGCCAGCAGCGCCGGGTGTGCACGTGTGCAGCGCCCTGCACAACCGCCACGCGCCCGACGCACCCCGGTGGATTTCAATCCTGCGCCTTTCCAGGGCATTCTCCGTGGCACGGTCGTTGTAGAGGGGGAAGTTCCATGTACTGTCCTGCCTGCCGGCAAGAACGCCTGGGAAGCGCGTCCCAGTGCGTCGTCTGTGGCAATCGTCTCGCCGCCCGCGCCCGCTCCGCCATCGAGGCCGAGCTCGCGCATGTCCACTTCCTCCTGGACGAGGTGCGCCGCTGGGACGTCCACGACGTACCGCCCAACGTCGCCCGCCGACTCTCCGAGCGCTACGAGCGCCAGGCCCGCGTCCTCCTCTCCGTCCTCACCGAGACGCCCATCGACGCGCTGCCGTCCGCGCCCGTCGAGCTTCACAACGAGGCCGTGAGCCCTCAGCCGATGGGGGAGGGCGCCGTCGCCCTCGGTCCCGTGACGCTTCCCACCGTGGATGCGGCCGCTGATGTGGCTTCCGTCGAGCAGGTCGTCGCGGATGTCTCCGCCTCCGCTGAACACGCGGCTGTCGTCGATTCCCCCGTCGCTCACGTTGCTGTAGCTGATACCGCTGTCGCTGACGCCACCACCGCTCCGGACGCCTCCGCCGCTGTCCCCGAGGCCTCCTCGGCTCCGGGTTCCACGGGCGCTTCCTTCCACTTCAACTCGCTCGACCTCATCGCGTGCCTGGGCATCGCCTCCCTGTCGGATGCCTCCGCGGCTCGCCGGTTGAACGCGGGCCGTGTCTCCGCCGAGTCCCGCGCGCGGGCCGTCAACGAACAGTGGGCCGCTCGCCAGCTGCCTCCGAACCCGGGCGAACCGTTCGTGGAGCCTCCCGCTCCGAACAGCCGCACCGCCCGCATCGTCGAGGAGGCCTCGACGTGGAGCCGCGTGTGGCGGCCGTTCCTCTACGAGAGCATCGCGTGGTTCATCGGCGCGTTCCTCATCCTCTCCGGCACGCTCTACTTCGTCTTCGAGTCCTGGGACGGGATGACGTCCGTCACCCGCTCGCTCACCGTCTTCCTCATGACCGTGGGCTACTCCGTCGGCTTCTCCGTGTGGGGCGGCTACCTCGCCCGCCGCGAGTCCCTGCGCAAGCCGGGCCACATCCTCGGCCTCATCGGCTCCGCCGTGGCCCCGCTCGGCGGCGTCGCGCTGGGGCCCCTGGGCTTCGGTGAAGCGCTCCACCTCGACGGCGTGCGCCCGTTGCTGCTCGTGCCGCTCCTCTTCGCCTGGTCCGGCGTCGCCGCGTGGCTCGCCCGCAAGCCCGTGGAGTCCTTCGACGCGCCCTCGCGCCCGTTCATCCAACTGGGCCTCGTCGGCGTCACGCTCATCATGGGCCTGGCCCCCGTGGCCGCGCGCGTGGGCGTCCCGGCGGTGTGGCTCAACACCCTGCCGTGCATCCTCTTCTTCCTGCTGTCGAGCAAGGCCACCGAGGTCCCCCGGAAGGGCGGTGCGCTCACCTTCGCGCTCGCCGCGCCCCTGTTCCTCACCGCGATGTTCGCCATCCGGTTGCACCTGGCCCTGGGCGCCGCCGGGACCTCCGTTCCTCCTGGCACCTACGCGCCCTTCGCGGCGTTCCTGCTCGCCACCTGTCTGCGCTTCCGCACGCTCGATGAGAAGCGCGCCGCGGATCCGCTCGCGGTCCTCACCATCGCGCTCCAGGTGGCCTGCCTCGCGGGCGCCATCGTCGGCACCAGGCCCGCCTTCTTCTTCACCGCCGCCATCTTCACCGGCACGCTCGTGTCGCTGTCGCGCGGCCCCGTGAACCGCCTGCCGTGGCTCTACCCGGCGTACGCGGGCGCCTACTTCAGCTATGCGTCGAGCGCGCAGTTGATTCCGCACGCCCTCACGCTCCTCCTCAATGCCATCAAGGCGCGCATGGGCTACCCGCCCTCGGCGCCGCTTCCCTTCCAGTATGGCGCGCTGACGGCCGTCCCGTTCGTGCTCGCGGGCCTGGTGCTCGCGTACTTCTCCCAGAAGCGCGGCGAGCGCACCGGTGACGCTCGCTCCCTGGGACTCGCGGACGTGCTGCTGCGCTGCACCACCTGGGCCGCGCCCGCGTTCGCCATCTACTCCCACCTGGGGCCCGACTCGCGGCCCTCCTTCTTCGCCACGCTCGCCCTGGCCGTGCTGTCCCTGGGCGCGGGCCTGCTGTTCAAGCGCTTCCCGCTGTCCGCCGTGGGCTCGGTGCTCTTCGGCCTGCTGCCCCTCAGCGCCTTCCGCGTCTACGGCATGGGCCACGCGGCCTTCGTGTCCGGCGTCCTGGCCCTGGGGCTCGCGGGCGTCGCCTGGCGGCTCACGGACGAGCGCACGCGGCGCTTCATCTCCGCCGTGGCGGGCGTCATCGCGACGTGCGGGTTCGCCTTCGCGCTGGGCACGTCCCAGGTCGACGAGCCCGTCGTGGGCATGACGCTGGGGGCCGCGGGCGTGATGGTGGCCGCGTACCGGCTGCGCGACGAGAACTTCCTGGCCTACGGTGCCTTCCTCGCGGGCGCCATCCTGCCGAAGCTGGTCGGGTCCCACTCCACGCAGGCGCTGATCGTGGCGATGGGAGGCGGCGCGCTGGTGCTGGCGCTCCTGGGCGAGCGCGGCGGCCTGCTCAAGCGGTTCGGCGTGCCGGCGCTCGTGCACGCGGGGCTCGCCGTGCTGCTGGGCCTGTTCGACCTGGCCTTCATGGGGCCCGTGCTCCTCATCGCCGCCGCGACGGTGGCGGTGGCCTCGCGCAGCATCCCCGGCGTGCGGCCGTTCGCGGTCGTGCTCGTGGGCTTCGCGCTCCTGCCGGACGTGCCGCACGTCTACACCGCATGGGGTCTGTCGCCGGGGCTGTCGTTGGTGCTGCTCGTCACCGGATCGCTCGTGGGCTCCGTCGTCGCCGCGCGCAAGGGCAAGAGCGCGAGCACCACCACCGCGGGCATCCTCGCGCTCATCCTGCCGCTGTTGCCAGTGGCCCTGTCCCGCTCCAGTGATGAGCCCCTGTTCCTGATGGGCGCGGCGCTGGCGGCGCTCTTCACCGCCCGCGCGCTGCCCGTGACGCTGGGGCTGATGCTGGCCTCCATCGAGGCCGTCTTCGCGCTGCACTCGTCCGGTCCGCTGGCGCTACTGGGGCTCGCCACGTTCCTCAGCGTCCTGGCCCTGCTGGAGGATGTGCCCGCCGTGAAGCGCATCGCCACGGGCGGCGAGTCCTTCCGCATCGTCTCCACGCTGGGCGCGATGGTGGTGCTGGCGGACGCCTCCCTGTCGTGGGACGGGCACGCGCTGTCGGAGATTCGCGGCGCCACGCAGCTGGCGCTCATCGGTCCGGCGCTGCTGCCGCTGCTGTGGACGCGCTCGCTGCACCGGCCCTTCGCCGCGGCGCTGATGGTGCCCTACGCCGTCGTGACCCTGATGGCCTGGCACCCTCCCTTCGGGTGGACCGCGCTGCTGCCGCTGTTCCCGCTGCTGGTGGTGCGCGTGGTGGAGCACGTGCCGGCCGTTGCCTCGCTGCTCCTGCGCTCGCGGGAGGAGCGCCCACGCCACGAGCTGTCGATGAGCATGCAGGTGGCGCTCGCGTGCCTGGGCGGACTGGCGCTGCTGGTCCCGGAACAGGACCTGAGCCAGCGCACGGCCCTCTTCTGCGCCATCGCGCTGGTGCCCATGACGGGCCCGCTGCCCTCCGTCCGAGTCATCGCCGCGTCCGGAATCCTGATGTTCATCCCGGCGGCGCGGCCCTGGGCCACCGGCCTGTTGCTGGCCCTGGCGCTGGCGGATCACCACGTACCCCAGGCCCTGGCCTCCTTCTTCCGCGGCCCGCGTGACATGGCGTTGCGCACCTGCGCCACGGCGTCGGCCCTGGCCATCGCGGCGATGTCCACGCTGATGTCTCCGACTCCTGGCGCGCTGGCCATGCTGGGCGCGGTGGTGGGGGGGGCCGCGTTCCTGCTGTCGCAGCGCTGGCTGCTCACGGCGGCGGTGGCGGCGTTCGCGCTCGCGCCGCTGGGCCAGACGGGAACCCTCGCGGTCGGCGAGTGGCGTCCGGAAGGTGCCGTGCTCGTCGCACTCGTGGGCCTGGCCTCCGCGCTGCTGTCCGCGCTGTGCCAGTCCGGCGCCGTGCAGCGCGCGTTGACGAACATCACCGCGCGCCTGACGCCCGGCATCGAGGGCACCTGGAGCGAGCCGCTGTGGGCCGGTGGCGCTGGCACCGTGGCGCTGCTCGTGGGCCTGCGGCTTTTGGACGCGGGCCCGGGCGAGCTGCCCCTGTCCGTGGCGCTGGTCGCGGGCGCCGCGTCGCTGACGCTGATGGTGACGCGCGAGCGCCTGATGATGAACGCCGCCACGGCGCTGCTGGGCCTGGTGCTGGTCGCCGCCGTGCCGCCGCTGTGGGCGCCCTCGGTGGTGGCGGGCACGGGCCTGCTGCTGGCCGTCGTGGGCTTCGCGCTGGACAAGCGCGGCGTGGCGGTGGGCGCGGCGCTGCACCATGGTGGCGCGGTGCTGGCGCTGCTGTCCCTGGCGGGCCTGCGCTCGCTCACGCACCCGGGCATGCCGCTGTGCGTGTTCTTCGCGTGGGCCACGGCCTGGGTGGTGGTGCTGCGCCGCCGCGACCGCGAGTGGGTGGGGTGGCTGGCGTCCCTCTTCGCCGTGCACGCCTTCCTCATGCACTACGGCGCGACGCACTCCACGGGCCGGGGCGCGCAGTTCCTCCTCCCGTACTTCGGTGCGGCGACGGCGCTGCTCGCCACGCTGGTGCTGTCCGTGGCGGGCAAGGCGGTGCGCGGGCGCATGGGGCGGGCGTTCTCCATCATCGCCCTCACGGAGGTACTGTTCGCGGTGCTGGCGGTGCGCCTGCCGGGTGGCGCGGCGCGCGAGGCGTGGGTGGCGTGCGGCGGACTGGTGTTCCTGCTGTTCGCCCTGGTGCGCCACGCGGCGCGCGAGGAGGACGAAGGCGCGGCGTGGCTCGCGCAGGCGGCGGTGGCGATGGGCTACTTCTGCGTGCGCTTCATCGGCCTGGACGCGCGCCCCGACGCCGCGGACAGCCTCGTGTCCATCATCGGCGGCGCGGCCTTCACGGGCCTGTACCTCTTCGTGCGGCGCGAGGGTGCGGGCCTCAAGGCCTTCCGCCGTCCCGCCGTGGCGGGCGCGTGGCTCTTCCCGCTGGCGGGCCTGTTGACGGTGCCGTGGAGCCAGCCCTTCGTGGCGGTGGCGCTGCTCGTGGGCTACGCGGCGCACTTCGCGGCGCTCGGGGCGTTCACGAAGCAGCGGGGCGCCGCGTCGACGATGTCCGTCGCCGCCTTCAACACGGCGCTGTACCTCGTGTGGCTGGGCACCGGCTCCGGCGAGCCGCAGTACTACGTCATCCCCGCGGGACTCTCCCTGCTCCTGCTCCTGCGCGTCTTCCGCAAGTCCCTGTCCCAGGACGCCTACGCGCAGCTGCGCGCCCTGGCGGTGACGGGCATCTACGTGGCGGGCGCGTGGAAGCCGCTGCTCTTCAACGACGGCGAGGCGATGCTCCTGTGCGTGTTCCTCTGCCTGGTGGGCGTGGGGGCGGGCATCGCGCTGCGGATCCGCTCCTATGCGTACCTGGGCTCGGCGTTCCTGGTGACGGCGGTGGCCGCCAACCTGGTGCGCTTCGGCATGCGCGACCACCGCATCGGCGCCCTGTTCCTGTCGATGCTGGGGTTGCTCGTGGTGGGATTCATGGTGGTGCTCAGCGCCCACCGCGCAGCCCTGCTCCAGAAGTACGCCCGGGTGCGCGAAATGCTCGCGACCTGGGAGGGATGATCGCTGTTTGACGTAAAACGAATCCGGGGTTGAATGCGCCCGCTTTCACCCCCGGAGGACTTGTTGCTGCTGCGTCGTTCGTCGCTCGTCACGCTGATGTCGCTGGGCTGCCTGGTGGGTTGTGCGCACGTCCCGGACGCCGCGCCTCGTATGGCGATGGAGCTTCCGGCCGCGCCCGTCGCGCGGCCCCCCGTTGAAGCCCCAAGCGTCGCGTCGGTGGGCGCGGCCGGTGCACTTGGCGTGAAGGCTGAAGCGCCTCCGCCGCTGGCCTTCGTGATGCCGGAGGGCAGCGCGGGACTGGCGGCGCTGCTGGAGGCGGATCCGCACCCGGTGCCGGAGGAGGCGGGCGTCATCGCGGCGGCGCTGGAGGCCGCGGCGCTCTTCACCGGTCCCACGCAGGGGGCGGGCGCCTTCTGGGACGAGCTGCTGCCGCCGTCGAAGCTGGCGCGCGGCATCGTGGCGCGCGCGGCGCAGCTGGTGGGCGCGCGGCGGCTGGACCGCTCGGTGCCCAATGACTGTTCGGGGCTGGTGCGGCTGGCGTACCTGCAGGCCGGCATCGACCTGGTGGCGCACGGCTTCCTCGCGGGCGAGAACGCGGTGACGGGCATCTTCCGTCGCGCGCAGGCCGCGAACGCGGTGCACCGGCTGAACCCGCGTCCGGGCGACCTGGCGTTCTTCAAGGAGACGTACGACCGCAACCGCGACGGCAAGCGCAACGACGGCATGACGCACATCGCGGTCGTGGAGTCCGTGGCGCCAGACGGCACCGTGACGTTCATCCACCGGGGCGGCAAGGGCGTGGCGCGCAGCCGCATGAACCTGGCGCGCCCCACGGTGCACAAGCTGAACTCGGGTGCGCTGCTCAACGATTTCATCCGACCGGCGAGCAAGGGGATGCGCGCGTACCTTGCGGGGGAGCTGTTCGTCGCGTTCGCTTCACCTGGAGGTTTGTAGTCTCACGGCAGTCGCACGGGACGCACGGCGAGCGCGTTTGAATCCATGCGCGGGTGTGGCGTCATCTCGCGCATGAGACTGCCCCTTCTGCTGGGAAGCCTGTTGCTGTCGTCCGGCTGCATCGTGGCGGAGACGCGTCCGCACAGGCCGCCTCCGAGGCCGCCGCCTCCGTCACGCCCCGTGGCGATGAGCTACGACGAAGCCGTGCATCGCGGGTTCGACCAGTGCCGTGCGCGCGGCTACCGCTGCGACCTCCAGGAGGCGCACCTCACCGGCAACAACGTGTGGAAGGTGAAGTTCCGCGTGGATGGCCGGGGTGAGAAGGGCCACCTGCACCTGGATTACGACGCGTACTCGCGCAACCTCATCAAGGTGAACGACAAGGTGAAGGGCAAGGGCGGTCGCGGATGGGACGACGACTGGGACGGCCCGGGGCGTGGCAAGAAGAAGGGCCACGCGCACCGGGACGACTGAGGCCCCGCGCGTTTCAGCGCTTCAGCAGGGCCTCGGTGTGGTCGAGCAGCTCCGGTCCGCCGGGCTGCTCGTGACCGGGGATGATGATGCGAGCGTTGGGGAAGTGCTCGCGCTCGCGCTGGATGCTCGAGGGCCACGCGGCGACATCCGCGTCCTCCAGGTTGCCCAGGCTCTTCGCGTGGGCGTCCTTGATGAAGCAGCCGCCGTAGAGGATGCCTGACGCCGGGTGCATGACGACGAGGTTGTCGGGTGAGTGACCGGCGCCGGGGAAGAACACCGACAGCGGCCCGAAGTCCTGCGCATCCGCCAGCCGCTTCGAGGGAACAGGGTTGCCCTGCTTGCTGGCGCGCAGCGCCGTGTCCTCGCGAGCGTGGACGGGGATGCCCTGGGCGTCGAGCGTGGGGATGCCGCCGGTCCGGTCGACGTGGAAGTGCGTCACCACCGCGGCGCGCACCGGATGGTGGAGCGTGTCGCGGGCCCAGGTGAGCAGCGCCTTGGATTGCTCGGGCGTCCAGCCGGTGTCGACGAGGATGGACGCGTCACCGTCCTCCACGAGGAGCCCGTTCGCGGTCACACCCGCCCAGTCCCCGCCCGCTTCCGTGACATGCATCCACACGCCAGGGGCCATGCGCCGCACTCGGACGTCCTTCGCGAGCACGAACTCCTCCTGGGAAGGGGGTGGCGGCACGGAGGGCGTGGAGGCACAGGCCGTGAGGAGGAGCAGGAGGGGACCGCGGCGCAGTGGATTCATGAGGCTCCAGAGAGGGGAACGCATGGGAAGCCCGCCGCGAGTGCAAGATGGATGCACAGCGGATCCGCATGAAGCGCGTGGCCTGCGTGACACACGCGCGTCCGAGGAGCCGCGCTACTGCGCGGACTTCTTCTTCAGCTCTTCGATGGCCCGGTTGAATGTCTGCGGGTTGCAGGCCTTGCCGCCGGGAGGGTTTCCCGCCGCGCGCGTGAGGGCGGGCAGGGCGGCGGGGTTGCCCAGGCTCACCAGCCGCAACGCTGCTTTCGTGCGCACGCCGCAGTCGCTGGACTCCAACGACGTGGAGTAGAGCCCCACCAGGTCCAGGCCCTCGCTGTCCCTCGACTCCAGATAGCGCAGCGCGCCCCACTGCTTCGCCGAGGGCGCCCCCCGGGCCAGGGACTCGAGATGGGAGCGCACCGTCGTGGCGGGAAATGCCTCCAGGGACTTGCGCGCGGAGACGTCCTTCTCGTTGTCCCCGAAGTCCTCGGCCAGCCCGTCCAGGAGCCGAGGCTCCGGCTCCTCCCGGCCTTCCTCATCGAGGCCCAGGATGAGGCCGTGCTCCTCGTTGTGCCGGTTCAGCGCGTGCTTCACCACCGCGCGCAGCCGCATCGCTTCCGCGTCATCCGGCGCGTCTGGCGCCTCCAGCCGCTGGAGCGCTTCCTTGGGCTTGCCGTCATCCAGCAGCGCGCGCGCCTGCACCAGCGGATCATTCACGTGCGCCATCCAGGCGGCGCCCGCCATCACCAACGCGAGCACACCCGCGCCGCCAGCCATCACGCGAGGACGCTGACGCAGCAAGGCCACGCCCTGGCGCGCCTTCGTGCCCAGTCCCGCCAGCGGTGATGGCTTCGTCCCGGAGTCGGGGGTGCCCAGCGCCGCGCCGAACGGCGAGCCCTCCGCCGCGCGCGTCACCCGGTACAGCTGCACCTTCTCCTCGCGCCCGGGCAGGGGGATGGTGCCGCAGGGCTCGGCGGCGGCCTCGGCGCGGTTTCGCACCATGTTCACGGCCTCGGTGAAGGTCACCTCGTCCGCGGCGGCCACGTGCTCCACCGCCTTCACGACCTCCATCGGCTCGCCGAGCACCGCGTCGTTCGTCACCAGCACTTCGCCCGAGTGCAGGCACACGCGGACGTGGAGCTGGTGCTCTTCGGGCACCGTCTGGTTGTAGCGCCACAGCGCCTGCTGCATCGCCATGCCGCAGCGGATGGAGGCGCTGGGGGCCCGGAAGACCGCGACCAGTGCGTCTCCGCGCTTCTGCATCAGCTTCCCGTCGTGCTCGCGCACCAGCGGCATCAGCAGCCGGTCGTGCGTGTCCAGCATCCGCGCGTTCTCCTCGTGCGTCTGCCGGCTCATCCGGTCGGTGAAGCCCTGGATGTCGGTGAGCATCACCGTCACGTTCTGCGCCTTCGCCGCCGCGGCGCCGCCCGTCACCGCTCCCAGCGCGCCCGACAGCAGGCCCGTGGTGCCGAACGCCGCCGTGCCCGTGCGCGGCTGTGCCTGCACCGGAGGCGCCGTCACCGGGGGCGCGGCCTGCGCCACGCCGAACGCCGACGTGCCGGAGCTCGGGCCCGCGGGCGCGGGATTCACGCCGAACGCCGCCGTGCCCGAACCCGGTACAGCCGGCGCCGCCGGGTTCATCCCGAAGGCCGCGGTGCCGGCGGAGGGCGTCACATTCGCGTGGACGATGGGCGTGCCCTGGCTGGGGGTGAACGCCATCAGCGCCGCGTGCGCCAGGCCCAGCGCGTCCGCCAGCTCGTTCGCCGTCTGGGGCCGCTTCGCCGGATCCTTGTCCAACAGCCGCATCACCAGCGCCAGCAGCCCCACGTAGCGCGACAGCTGCGGCGCCGCGCGATCCAGGGGCAGCGGCGCGTGCGAGGCGTGCTGCGACAGGAAGTGGCGCGGCGAAGGCCCGTCGAACGGCAGCCGCCCGGACAGCACGCGGTAGGCCAGCACCCCGAACGAGTACAGGTCGCTGCGCGTGTCCACCTTCGCGCCCACGGCCTGCTCCGGGGACAGGTACTCCGGCGTGCCCAGCACCACGCCCACCTGGCTGAGCGCGGTGCCCGCCTCCGGCTCCACCAGCCGCGCGATGCCGAAGTCCAGCAGCCGCGCCTGCTCCCCGCGCGCGGACGGGGAGATGAGGACGTTCTCCGGCTTCAGGTCGCGGTGGATGATGCCCTTGTCGTGGATGGCCGCCAGGCCCTCCGCCAGCTGCTGGAGCAGCGCCAGCGCGCGGGGCGCGAGCAGCGGGCCGCCCTGGAGCGCGTCATAGAGGCTCTGCCCCTCCACGAACTCCATGACGAGGCACGCGGCGTCGCCGGACTGGCCGAAGTCCACGATGCGCACCACCGCCGGGTGCTCCACCGCGGAGAGGAGGCGCGCCTCGCGCTTGAAGCGCTCGGCCATGCCGGCCTGGGCGTGCAGATCGTGGTGCAGGACCTTGATGGCGACCTTGCGGCCCAGGGAGACCTGCTCACCCAGGTACACCTCACCCATGCCCCCAGAGCCCAGGGGCTTGAGAACCCGGAATCGACCGTCGAGAACCAGTGCGTCGGGGGCCAGCACGGCGCGGCATCTTGCACGGCTTCCGCTTTGGGCGCATGACGTTCCTCCAGGACGGAATCACCTGGGCAACGCCTGGGTACGCCGTGCCCCGCCGCCTGCCTTCCAGGCGGGGGTTTGCCTAAAAATTCCAGGGCTTAGGGGTCATGGTAGCCTCCCCAGCCTCCTCCGATGGCCACTGATAGCGAGTCCCCCAAGCCCGTCGCGCCTGCTTCTGGCGCCGCCCCCGAGCTTCGCCTGTTGGATCGGCGTGCGTTCGTGGGCTTTCCGGCATTGGAGGTCCAGCCCGGGCTGCGCATCGCCGACTTCGCGCTCCAGATTCCGGACGTCAGCTTCCCGTTCAACGTCAGCGCGGGCGCCACGCGCTACCAGCGCAAGAAGCTGCTCTTCGGCTTCCTGGAGCTGACGGTCGACGCGGACCTCATCACGCGCAAGGTGGCGGAGCTGGCCGGGCGGCTCGCGGGCATCGAGGAGCTGCGGCTGCACTTCCGCCCCGGCTACCTGGAAGGCCAGGGCCGGCTGCCGGCGCCGGAGCGCACGCCGTTCACGTTCAAGATCGCCTTCGACGCGGACGGGGACCGGCTGGCCGTCTACGTCTACGACGTGCGGCTGTATGGCTTCTCCGCCACGCCGTCGGTGCAGCTGCCGGGCCTGCTGTCCGAGGCCGTGGGCGCGCTGGGCCTGCTGCCGGACGTGGAGGTGCGCGGCGCCACCGGCTTCTCCACCCGCGTCCTTCCCGCGCTGTGTGAGCTGGCCGCGCTGAGCCGGGGCTACAAGGTGCCCACGCTGGACACCGCGCGCCTGTCCGCGGCGGAGGTCTCCAGCACCGGCCTGCGCCTGCGCTTCGCCGCCGGAGGGCTGCCGCCGCCCGCCGCGCCGGACGAGGAGCTGATGCTGTCGCTGGAGGGCGCTCGGGCCTTCGCGGACGCGGAGGGACTGGTCGCGCAGGGACGGCTCGCGGAGGCGCGGCAGGCGTACCTCCAGGCGGGTGACGCGCAGGACGCGCACCCCTTCGCGGCGGAGCGGTTGCTGGCGCTGCTCGTCGCGGATCCGCAGGCGCATGACCTGGCCCTGGACGTGGCGGCCACGCTGTCGCGCCGGCGCGACCGCAGCCCCGCGGCGCTGTGGGGCGAAGCCGTGGTGCGCGAGCGCCGGGGCGAGGGTGCCCGCGCGGCGGAGCGCTACCTGGCGCTGTGCGCGCTGGCCCGCCGCACGTCGGAAGAGGCCGCCGCGTTCTTCGCCGCCGAGGCCGCGGCGCGCTCCTCGCGCGACACCGCGCCCCAGGTGGCGGTGAAGGCGCTGCATGAGCTGCTGGGCCTCAAGCCGGACCACCTGCCGTCGTTGAAGGCGCTGGCTCGCGCGTCGGATCAGGCGCGCGACCGGGCTGGCGCGGTGCGGGCGTACCGGCGGCTCGCGGCGCTGGCTCGCGATCCGTTGGAGGCCGCGGACGCGCACGTGCATCTGGCGCGGCTGTGCGCGCAGACGGAGGACGACATCGCGGGGGCCCGGCTGCACTGCGAGGCCGCGCTGCGCCTGTCGCCGGATCAGCCGGACGCGCTGCTGCTGTTGGGCGAGCTGTGCCACCGCGGCGGTGAGCACCTGCGCGCGCTGAAGGCGCTGGACCGGCTGCGCGAAGTGTCCATGGCGCGCCATGAGCTGGACCGCGTGGGACAGGCGGACCTGCTCGCGGGCCGGGTGTGGGAAGAGGGCCTGAAGCAGCCGGAGAACGCGCTCTTGCGCTACCGCGAGGCCGTGTCGCTCTTGCCCGGTGAGCCGGAGCCGCTGTTCGCCTCCGCGCGCGTGGCCGAAGGCCTGGGCCGGTTGCAGGAGGCCCTGAGCGGGTACCAGCAGGCGCTGGAGCTGGCGGGGCCGGCGCCGCGCTCGGAGAGCGTGCGTCACGCCGCGCACGAGAGCCACCACGCGCTGGCGCGCCTGTCGCGCACGAAGCTGGGCGACCCGGCGCGGGCCCGTGAGCACCTGGAAGCGGCGCTCGCGTTGGATCCGCGCGACGCGGTGGCGCTGGACGAGCTGATTCCGTACTTCCGCGTCACCGGCCGCTCGCAGGAGCTGGCCGAGGCGCTGGAGAAGGCCGCCGCCCTCAAGGAGGAGCCGAAGGCCCGCGCCGCGCTGTGGGCCGAAGCGGGCGAGCTGTACCGGGGCAAGCTCCAGCTTGCGGACAAGGCCGACAAGCTGCTCACGCTCGCGCTGGAGGCGGACGGCGACCACCGGCCCGCGCTGGAGTCGCTGCTCGCGCTGGCCGAGGCCCGCCGCGACGGCGCGCAGCTCACCCGCTGCCTCGCGGCGCTGGCGCGGCTGACGACGGAGCCGAAGGAGCGGGCGCAGAAGTACCGCCGCCTCGCGGTGGCCGCGCGCGACCTGGCCTTCGACCTGGACCTCGCCGTGCACGCGTTGCAGGAGGTGCTGCGCGCGGAGCCGGACGACCTGCCGGCGCTGGGCGAGCTGTGCGCGTTGCAGCGCAAGCGCTCCGACCTGGCGGGGCTCGCCACCGCGCTGGAGGACCGCGCGCGGGTGGCGGAAGCGCAGGGAGACAAGCGGCTGGCGGCGGCGGCGCTGCGCGAACTGGCTGGCGTGCTGGAGGCGCGGCTGGGTCGCGTGGGCGACGCGCTGGTGGCGCTGGAGAAGGCGGCTCGGCTGGCGCCGGACGCGGCGGTGCTGCTGGACCTGGCGGACCTGAGCCTGCGCTGCGAGCGGCCCGAGCACGCCCGTCGCGCGCTGGAGTCGCTGCTGGCCACGCTGCCGCGCACCGCGGCGCCGGAGAAGCTGGCGGACGTGCGCGCCCGGCTGGGCCGCGCGTGCGAGCTGCTGGGTGACCGCGAGGGCGCCATCGCCGCGTACGCGCAGGCGTTCCCGCTGCGGCGGCTGGACGACGTGCTCGCCACGCGGCTGGAGGCCCTCTACACGGAGGCCGGCGAGACGCAGGCGCTGGCCGAGCTGTGGGCCACGCGCGCGCAGGCGATGGCGGGCGCGGACCGTGCGGAGGAGGCGGCGCCGTTGTTCCTCCAGAGCGCTCGCGCCCTGCTGGAGCGCGGAGAGAAGGCCGCCGCGCTGATGCGCCTGGCCTCCGCGCTGGAGGCGAGCCCCGAGGGGCCGCTCGCCGCGGAGGTGCTGGAGGCCCTGGCCGAGCTGGAGCTGGAGCGCGGCGAGAAGCTGGAGGCGGCGCGGCTGTACGCGCGGCGGGCCACGCTGGTGCCGGATGAGCGGGCGGGCGCGAAGCTGCTCTTCCGCGCGTCGCTGCTGGCCGCTGGCACGAGCCGCGAAGAGGCCTTCCTCGCCGAGGCGCTGGAGCGCGACGCGACGTTCGCGCCCGCGCGCATCCGCCGGGGCGAGCTGCGGCTGGCCACGGATGCCCGCGCCGCGCTGGAGGACTTCGAGGCGGTGCTGGCGCTGCCGCCCGCGGACGTGGATGCCCCGCGCGAAGCGGAGCGCGTGGCCCTCACGCGCAAGGCCGCCACCGCCGCCGTGCGCGCGAACCGCACGGACGCGGCGCGGCGCCTGCTCGCGGAGTTCTCCGCGCGCACGCCGGAGGACCTGGACGCGCGGCTGGAGCTGGCCGCGCTGCACCGCAAGGCCGGCGCCCGCGAGGCCCTGGCGGACCTGCTGGTGGAGCTGTGGCCGCGCCTCGCCGGAGACGCCCGCCGTCAGGCCCGCCGCGAGCTGGCCGAGCTGTGCCTCTCCCTGGGCCGCGCGAGCGCCGCGGCGGATTCGCTGCGCAGCCTGCTGGCGGAGGAGCCGCAGGACGCGTGGGCGGCGCAGGCGCTGCTGGAGCTGCTGCCTCCGCCCGGCACGGGCACCCCGGAAGAAGAGTCCGAGCGGCTGGAGCTGCTGGGCACGCTGGTGTCCGCCGCGTCGGGTGAAGCCCGTTCCGAGCTGCTCGCGCGCCGGGCCATGCTGCACCGGAGCGCCGGCCGCACGGGTCCCGCGCGCGACGACTGCGCCCAGGCCGCGAAGCTGTCGCGCCGGCCCGCGCCGTTGCTGCTGATGCTGGCGGAGCTGGCGCGTGAGGCGTCGGACGCGCCCGCGGAGCTGGATGCGTGGCGCCGCGCCGTGGCCGCCGATGCCACCCTGGGCGCGCGTGCCCGCGAGCGGCTGCTGGCCCTGGCCACCGTGCTTCTGGAGAAGGACGAGCGCGCCTCCGCCGGGGACGCGCTGCGCGCCGCCATCGCGCTGGAGCCGCCCGCCGACGCGCGGTGCGATGCCTTCTTCCAGTTGGCCGAGCTGGCCCGCCGCGAAGGCAAGCCCGCGGACGAAGCCGCCGCGCTGGCCGAGGCCGCGCGCCAGGGGCCCATCGCCCGCCGCGTGGAAGCGCTCCTGCTGCGCGCCGCGCTGCTCGAAGGCCAGGGGGACCGCGAGGCCGCCGCGCGCGACCTGGAAGCCGCGCTCGGCCTGGCGCCGCGCCACGAGGAGGCCACGCTCGCGTTGCAGCGCGTGCTTCGCGACCTGGAGGACTGGGCCCGGCTCGCGGAGCTGCTCGCCGCCGAGGCGCCCCACGCTCCGCCCGCCGCCGCCGCGTCGCTGTATTCGGAACTCGCGAGCCTCTACCTCGACCGGCTGGGGCAGGGCGCGCCCGCCGAGGCCGCGCTGCGCCAGGCGCTGCGGCTGACCCCGGCGGACGCGGCGGTGCGCCGCCGGCTGGTGTCGTTGGTCGCGGGTCGCGGAGAGCTGCTGGAGGCCGCGGGCCTGCTGGAGGCCGCAGCGGAGGACGCCGACGCCGCCGAGGCCGCGGCGCTGCTGCGCGAGGGTGTCACCTACGCGCGGCAGGCCCAGGAGCTGGACCGGGCGCTGGCCCTGGCGCGTCGCGCGCATGAGCGGGTGCCCGCGAAGGGCGAGGACCTGTCCACGCTGGCGGACCTGCTCTACCTGCGCGGCGCGGTGCGCGAAGCCCTGCCGTTGCAGGAGGCCCTGGTCCAGGCCGCGGACTTCCGCGCTGCCCCGGAGGCGGCGGAGGCCACGAGCCTGCGCCTGGGCGACCTGGCCGAGCAGTCCGGCGACGTGAAGCGCGCGGTGGCCGCGTACCGGTACCTGCTCACGCAGCGTCCGCTGTGCGAGCGCGCCGTGGAGCGGCTCTCCGCACTGCTGGAGCGCGACGACCCGCGCGGCGCCTTCGAGGTGCGCGTCGCCCACGCGCGCGTGCTGGCGCCGTCCGAGGACACCGTCGCGCGGCTGGTGTCGCTGGCGGAGCGGGCGCGCGAGGCGCTGGCGGACGCGGCCATCGCCGCATCGCTGCTGTCTCACGCGGCGCAGATGGCCAAGGAGCCCCTGCCGCTGCGCCGCCGGCTCGTCGCCCTCTATCGCGAGACGGGCCGCACGTCGGAGCTCCTGGCGGAACTCCAGCCGGTGGCCGCGCTCAGCCTCCAGGCCGGGGACGTGGACGCCGCGCTCGCGGCCTACGACGAGGAGGCCCGGCTCGCGGAGTCGATGGGCCGCACGGACGAAGCGCTGCGCTCGCTCGCCAACGCCCGTGACCTGCTCGCCGCCGGTGAACGCAACGCGGAGGCCGCCGCGTGCGAGCGCCGCCGCGCGGAGCTGCTGCGCGACGTGAAGCTGGACCTGAACGCGGCGGAGGCCTCGCTGGAGCGCGCCTTCGAATTGGCCGCGGAGCTGGACACCGCGCGCATGGGCGCGGCCCTGGCCGAGCGCCGCGACGACGCGGCCGCCGAGGCGCGCTGGTGGGAGCGCGGGCTGCCCCGGATGACGGGCACGCGCGAGGGCGCGGCGGTGCTGCTGCGCCTCGCGCGCTTGAACCTGGGCGAGCTCGCGGACACGCCGAAGGCGGAGGGCTTCCTGCGCCAGGCCCTGCGCCAGGACCGGTGGCTCACGGAAGCCGAAGGTCTGCTCGCGGAGCTGCTGGAGCGCGACGGCCGGCTCGCGGAGCTGGCCGCCTGGTACGAGGAGTGCGCGGAGTCGGAGCTCGACGCCGACCGTCACGCGGCGCTGCTGTACCAGGCCGCTGTCCTCTACCGCGACCGCGCGAACAAGCCGGAGGCCGCCGCCGCCGCGCTCATCGCCGCGCGCGCCGCGAAGCCGGACGACCTGAACCTGACCGCGCAGGCCGCGGAGCTGCTGCACCAGGTGCGCCGCCCCGCGGACGCCGCCGAGTTCGACGCCATCCTGTTGGAGGCGGATCCGTTCCGGGAGCCCGTCTTCACGCGCCACCGCGCCTACCTGGAAGAGAGCGGCGAGCGCCAGGCCCTGGCCGAGCTGATGCTCCGCCGCGCCGAGCGCCAGACGCCCGCCGAGGCCGCCGAGAGTTACCTCGCCGCCGCGAGCGCCTTCCGCGAAGAGGGTGCCCGCGAGCGCGCCATCCTCTGCGAGGACCGCGCCTTCGAGCTGGACCCCGCCAACGCGGAGGCCTTCCAGCACGTGCGCGAGCGCGCCGCCGGAGACGTGCGCCGGCTGGCGGACCTGCTGGGCCAGCGCGCGGAGGCCGTGAGCCCCGAGGACGCGTTGCCCCTGTTGCGTGAGCGGGCCCAGCGCCTGCTGGACGCGGGCGAAGCGCTCAAGGCCGCGGAGGCCTTCGACGACTACCTGGGCCGCGCGGGCGGTGACGTGGACGCCCTCTGCGCGCGCGCCGAGCTGGCCGCCCAGGGTGGAGGCCCCGCCGCCGCGCAGCCGTATGACCGCCGGGTGCTGGCGCTGGGCGGGGACTCGCTGCCGGTGCCGGTGCGCGTGCGCACGTGGCTGCGCCTGGGCCATGCGTCGCTCGCGTCGGGCGCGTTCCACGACGCGGCGGATGCCTTTGAAGCCGTGGTGTCGCTGGAGCCGGAGGGCGCGCGCGGCGGTGAGGCGCTGTCGCTGCTCGCGGAGGTGCACTCGCGCACGGGCAATGGCCCCGGCCTGTACCGGGCGTCGTTGCAGCTGGCGCGCAGGGCCCAGGACGCGGCGACGGAAGAGGTGCTGCTGCGCCGCGCGGCCGACCTCTTCGACGACCCGCGCGAGGCCATCGACGCGCTGGTACCCCTGGCCCGGCTGCGCCCGGCGGACGCGGGCGTCATCGACCGTGCGGTGGAGGGCCTGCGCGCCCTGGGCCGCCACGGCGACCTGCTGGGCATCTACGAAGCGGGCGCGGAGGCCGCGGGAGGCTCTCGCGCCGCGGAGCTGCTGCTCGCCGCCGCGTCCGTGGCGAACGAGTCGCTGTCGGACGCGGACACGGCCTGGGCCCTCACGCGCCGCGCGGCGGAGGCGGATCCGGAGAACCCGGCCGCCCTGCGCGCGCTGGTGGACGGCCTGCGTGCGCGCAAGGAGTCCACGGAGCTGATCGCCGCGCTGGAGCGGCTGATCCCGCTCACGGACGACGCGGACGAGTCCGCGGTGCTCCGGCTGGAGTTCGCGGGGCTGGCGAAGGACGCGGCCCGCGAGGAAGCCGCTCGCGACGCGCTGGAGGCCGTGGTGGCCCGGGGCGCTTCCGGTGCCGGCTACGCCGACGCGCTGGAGGCCTTGGAGCCGCTGCTCGGTGATGCGCACGCGCGCCGCGCGGAGGTCCGTGTGGCCCGCGCGGAGCTCGCGTCGGGCGAGCAGCGCGTGTCGCTGCTGGTGGCCGCCGCGCGTGCCTTCGAGAAGGCGGGCCTGCTGGAAGACGCGCTGAAGGCCGCGAAGGCCGCCGTCGCCACGGAGCCGGACCTGCGCGCCGCGCTGCTCGTCGCGCACCTGCACCGCGCCTCCGGAGACGCGCCCCGCGCGGCCCGCGCGCTGTTGCAGGCGGCCCGGCTCGCCGCGCCGGAGGAGCGTCCCCCGCTGCTGCTGGAGGCCGCCGGCCTCTGGGAGAAGGCGGGCGAGATGGGCGAGGCGCTGGAGGTCGTCGAGCGCATCGCCACCGACGCGCCGGACATGCTGTCCGCGTCGGAGCTGGCCGAGCGCTTCGCCCGACTGGGCGCCTTCGCGCGCGCCCTGGACGTGGGCTTCGCGCCCGCCATGGCCGCGGGCGAGTACACCGACGCGCTGGCCATGGCCGCGCAGGCGGGCGACGTGGCCCGCACGCGCGTGGCCCTCTGGGCCCTGGTCGCGACGCCGGACGCGGACCCCGCCCACGCCACCGCGCTGGCGGACGGGCTGCGCGAGGACGCGGAGTGGGAAGGCCTGCTGGAGCTGGCGGCCCTGTCCTACGAACGTGACGCCGCCTTCGCCGTGGCGCTGCGCGACGAGGTGCTGCGCGCCCGTCCGGCCCCGGTGCTCGCGCGCCTGCGCGCCCTGGAAGAGGTGGGCGGAGAGCCCGGCCTCGGCGCGCGCCTGATGCTCCTGTTGCCGGAGCTGGGCCTGGAGCCGGAGGCCCTGGCCGAAGCGGTGCTCGCCCGCGTGCGCGCGCTGCCGGAGCCCGCGAAGCTGGAGTCCCTGGCCTTCGCCGCGGACGGCTGGCCCGCGCGCCGCGAGGAGCTGCTGCGCGAGCGCTACACCCTGGAGCGCGAGCTGGGCCGCCTGGAGTCCGCGGAGCGCACGCTGGCGCTCATCGCCCAGGACACGAAGGACGCGAAGGCGCGCGCGCTGCTGCACCTGGAGCGCGGCGAGCTGCTGCAAGGCCCGCTGGCCCAGCCCGCCGAGGCGCGCGAGGCCTTCGAGGCCGCCCTCACCGACGACGCGGACAGCCTCGCCGCCGTGCAGGCGCTGCTCGCGCTGGTGGACGAGGCGCGCGAGTCCACGGTGTTCCTCACGCTGGCGGACACCCTCGCGAAGCTCGCGGGCGCCGACGCGTGGGCGCCGCACCGCGAGCGCCTGGCGGACGCCTACGAAGCGCAGCAGCGCTGGGCCGAAGCGGCCACGCAGCTGGAGCAGCTCCCGGACACGGACGAGCGGCTGGCCCGCCGCGTGAAGTTCGCCGAGGCGCGCGGCCTGGTGGGCGAAGCGCTGCGGCTGCGCGAGCGCCTCACGCAGGACCCCGCGGAGCTGGAGGTCATCCTCCGCGGCTACCTGGACGCGCAGCTCGTGGGCCCGGCGGTGCGTCTGGCGGAGCGGCTCGCGGACGCGAATCAGCTCACGCCCGCGCTGACGCGGTGGGTGACCGAGCGCTTCTCTCCGACCCCGGACGGCGCGGTGCTCGCGGTGCGCTTCTGGCCCGCGCTCCTGCGTGAGAAGTGGCCGGACGTGGACGGCTGGACGCTGTACGCGGAAGCGCTGCGCGCCCTGGGACGTCCGGAGGCGGAGCGCACGGACGGCATCGGCGCCGCGCTCGTGGGCAGTGAGGCCCCCGCGCCCCGCGCGCCCGTGTCCCGGCTGGAGCGTCCCGCGCAGGCCTTCCAGCACCCGGAGCCGGACGGCCTGGTGCCGGTGACGGAACAGAGCCTCGCGCGGCTGCACGTCGCGCTGAAGCCGGTGCTCGAAGCGCTGGGCGCGGAAGCCGTGCGCGTGTCCGTGGACCCGCGCGGCGGCGTGGAGGCGTACCTCACGTCGCCGGACGCGCTGGTGCTGGGCGCGGGCGCGCTCGGCTGCTTCGGCGCGGTGGAGCTGGGCTGGCTGTGCGCGCTGGCGTTGGCGCTGGGCTCGGAGGGCGTGGAGCTGACCCGTCCCGGCGCGGTGCTGGCGTGGGAGGTCGCGGCGGTGGCGGCCTGGCGCGCGATGCCCGCGTCGCTGGCGGCGGGGCGCGTGCTGGCGCGGCTGGACTCGGACGTGCGTGGCGGTGACCCGGCCAGCGTGGATGTGGGTGCGGTGCTGTCCCGCTGCGAGGCCTTCCGCCAATTGGCCCTGGCGTCGCTGGACGCCTAACCTGGAGCGCGTCATGCACCTGAAGCGACTGGCAGTGGCGCTCTTCCCCGCGGCGGCCCTGGCCGTGGCGGTGGGCTGTTTCAACGACCCCGTCTACCCGGGCGACCAGGTGATGGGGACGTTCCGCTTCCAGGCGAAGCTGGACGCGGC
Organism: Corallococcus sp. CA049B; assembly: GCF_003611685.1. NCBI lineage: Bacteria > Pseudomonadati > Myxococcota > Myxococcia > Myxococcales > Myxococcaceae > Corallococcus > Corallococcus sp. CA049B. The sequence continues at coordinate 65,230 of NZ_RAWC01000015.1, forward strand.
GCGCACCACCTGTGACGCGGGCTCGCGAGACTTCGCGCAGCTGGACGACGCGGGCAGCTTCTACTTCGAAGGCACCTTCTCCCGCGACACGGACGCGGGCACGGGCTTCTTCACGGTGCAGGGCTTCTCGCGCGACGCGGGCTACACCGGCCAGAGCGTGTCCTCCACCCACCGCGCCATCGCGCGCCGCGACTCGTGCGGCACCGGCTGCGAGGACTCCGAAATCGAGGAGGCCATGAACGTCATGCTCCTGAGCGACAGCCAGGCGCGCAACGTGGCCCGCGACTGCAAGCGCCTGGACGGCGGCGTCCCCGAGGGCGACCTCCCCGCCCCCACGGAGAACGGCTACGACGTGTCGCTCGCGTGCGGCACGCTCCAGGACATCTTCCTGCCGGGCAAGGGGGCGAGCTGCAAATGCAACCCGTCCACCTGCACCACCGTGTACACGGTGAGCGGCGACCGCATCGACTGAAGCACCCGGGGCCCGTCCCCGTCGTGTAACGTGCGCCGCCCCGAAGTGGAGGATGGAATGGCGAAGCGTGCGGTGGTGCTCCTGTCCGGAGGCCTGGACTCAACGACGTGCCTGGCGATGGCGAAGGCGGACGGCTTCGAGCCGGTGTGCCTGTCCATCGCCTACGGACAGCGCCACTCGGTCGAACTGGAGCGGGCCAGGAAGGTCGCGGCCACCATGGGTGTGCGCGACGTGCGCGTGGTGACGGTGGACCTGCGGCAGGTGGGCGGCTCCGCCCTCACGGACGACATCCCCGTGCCCAAGGACCGCACGGAGGACGCCATGTCCCACGACGTCCCCGTCACCTACGTGCCCGCGCGCAACGCGCTGTTCCTCTCCATGGCGCTGGGCCTGGCGGAGGTGGTGGGCGCCACGGACCTCTACATCGGCGTCAACGCGGTGGACTACAGCGGCTACCCGGACTGCCGCCCGGAGTTCATCCGCTCCTTCGAAGCCATGGCCCAGCTGGCCACCAAGGCGGGCGTGGAGGGCGCGACCTTCAAGGTGCACGCGCCGCTCTCCGGCCTCACCAAGGCGCAGATCATCCAGGCCGGCGTGAAGCTGGGCGTGGACTACGGGATGACGCACTCCTGCTACGACCCGGACGCCCAGGGCCGCGCGTGTGGCCGCTGCGACAGCTGCCTCCTGCGCGCCAAGGGCTTCCAGGAAGCGGGAGTGACGGACCCCACCGTGTACACGGACGGGGTGCGCTGATGCTCCCGGCGACAGGCCTCACGCTGACCCTGGCGCTGCTCGGAAGCGCCCCGAAGACCGCCGCTCCCAAGCCTGGGGCGGAGCTGGTGGACGCGGCCACCGTCATCCCGGACCTGGTGCTGGACCTGCGCTACGCGACGAAGGACAACTTCCTCAAGCGGCAGGTGTACCCGGACGGCGCGCGGTGTCTGTTGTTGCCGGACTCGGTGAAGCGCCTGACGCAGGCCGCGGACGCGCTGCGCGCCCAGGGCTACCGGCTGAAGGTGTACGACTGCTACCGGCCGCGCGCGGTGCAGTACGAGATGTGGAAGATATTGCCGAAGCCCGGCTACGTGGCGAATCCGCGCAAGGGCTCCAACCACAACCGGGGCGGGGCGGTGGACCTGACCCTGGTGACGAAGGACGGGGCGGAGGTGGAGATGCCCACCCCCTTCGACGACTTCACCCCCGCGGCGCACCACGGCTACACCGGCGGCACCCCCGCCTCGCGCGAACACCGGGAGGTGCTGCGCAAGGCCATGGAGGGCGCCGGCTTCCAGCGCAACCGGATGGAGTGGTGGCATTACGACCTGCCCGGCGCTACGAAATTGCCGGTGCTGGACGTGCCCTTCACCCCCGCGGGGTGACGCCTGGCTGCCTGCCGTCCCAGTGGTTTCGGACGGTTGCGTCATGGACTGCGCGTAAGTGGGCGCGCGCGGGGAGTGCCTGCTATTCCTGGCGTCCCATGAGTCAAACGCTCGCGGCCGGCCTGGAAAACACGCTCATTTCTCCGAACTCGGGAGCCGCCGCGCTGGCGCCCACGCTGGCGCCCGGCGGGGCCACGACCCAGCGGCGCAACACGGTGCTGCCGCGCGTGGAGTGGAAGGGCCAGCAGCCCAGCGTGATTCCGCTCCAGCGCGAGCGCTTCGAGGAAGTCCGCCCGCTGGGGCAGGGCGGCATGGGCGAGGTGGTGCTCATCCGCGACCACGACATCGAGCGGGAGGTCGCGCTCAAGCGGCTGCCCCCGGGCGCGGACCTGGACCGCGTGCTGCGCTTCGTGGAGGAGATCCGCACGGTGGGCATGCTGGACCACCCGAACATCGCGCCCGTGCACGACGTGGGCGTGGATGAGCAGGGCCGGTACTACTTCCTGATGAAGCACCTGAAGGGCGAGACGCTGGAGTCCATCATCGCCCGGCTGCGCAGCTCGGAGCTGGACGCGCTGGTGCGCTATCCGTTCCAGGTGCGCGTGCAGATCTTCCTGGGCGTGCTGCACGCGGTGTCGTACGCGCACGGCAAGGGCTTCATCCACCGCGACCTGAAGCCCGCGAACATCATGGTGGGCCCCTTCGGCGAGGTGACGGTGCTGGACTGGGGCCTCGCGCGCCGCGTGGGCAAGTCCTCCACTCCGAGCCTCCCGGAGGGCGCGCCGACGGACCTGCGCTCGGCCCGGCCGCTCCAGACGGAGCTGGGCTCCGTGGTGGGCACGCCGCTCTACATGTCCCCGGAGCAGGCGCGCGGCGAGCACGACACGATGGACGCGCGCAGCGACGTCTACAGCCTGTCCGTCCTCTTCCACGAGCTCCTGTCGCTGTCGCACTACCTGGAGGGCCTCCAGTCGGTGCCGGACATCATGACGGCGGTGCAGACGCGCGAGCTGAGCATGGGGTCCATGCACAAGCACAGCGCGCAGGGCCCGGTGCCCGCGGAGCTGATGTGGTTCGTGAAGAAGGGGATGAGCAAGGACCCGAAGGAGCGCTTCGAGTCCGTGGATGACATGGTGGCGCAGCTGCAGGCCGCGCTGGAGGGCCGCATCCACGTGCACTGCCAGCGCACGATGCTGAAGAAGACCCTGCACAAGGGTCTGCGCGCCGCGGACCGCAACCCCATGGCCCTCATGGCGGCGGGCCTGGTGGGCGCGGGCCTGGTCATCGCGTCGGCGGTGAACCTGGGCATGTCGCTCTTCGGCGCGATGCTGCACTGAGCCTGTCGCCCTGGGAGCGCGCGGTGTGATGGAGTGCCAGCGTGCAACGCCTCCGCCGCCTCCTCATGGCCTTCGTCCTCATCACCGGCATGCTGTACCTCGCGCTGTGCGCGGTCCTCTTCGCCGCGCAGCGCTCCCTCATCTACCCCGCGCCCCAAACGGAGCCCTCGAAGCTGCGCGACCAGCCCGGCTTCGGCGTGGTGCCGCTGGCCACCGGTCTCAACGTGGACCGCTTCTATCTGCCCGCGCCTCCGGGAGCCCCCACCGTGGTGCACTTCCACGGCAACGGCGAGCAGCTCCTGTGGCAGCAGGGCCTGGGGCAGGCGCTGGGAGACGCGGGGCTGGGCTTCCTCGCGGTGGAGTACCCGGGCTACGGCGCGTCGCCGGGCAGCCCGTCGGAGGCGGGCCTGTACGCGTCCGCGGAGGCCGCGCTCCAGTTCCTCCGCGAGCAGGGCGTGAAGCCGGAGGACGTCGTGCTCAGCGGGCGCAGCCTGGGCACCGGCGTCGCGGTGGAGATGGCCCGGCGCGGATACGGTGCGCGCATGGTGCTGGTGTCCCCGTACACGTCCATGGTCGCCATGGGCCAGCGCACCGTGCCCTTCCTGCCCGCGACGCTGCTGATGCGCGACCGCTACCTGTCGCTCGACAAGGCCAGGGACATCCCCATCCCCGTCCTCATCATCCATGGTGAGCAGGACGAGGTGGTCCCCGTGGACATGGGCCGCACGCTGGGCCAGCGCTTCCCGCAGGCGCGCGTGGTGACCGTGCCGGGCGCGGGCCACAACGACGTGCTGGAGCGGGACGGTCAGCAGGAGTTCGCGCGGCTGGCCACGTTCGCGCTCGACGGGACCTGAGCAGCCCGGCAGGAGTGACAGGACGCATGACGTCCTGCGTCGCGTTCCCTTGCGCCTACCGGTGAGCGCCGGATTATGCTCCGTGTCATCAACGCGATGTTTCATCGCGTCCTCAAGCTCCCCCGAGGGATGGATGAGCATCGACCCGGCCCCCGCCGCGACCCTGTCCGAAGCGGCCCGTGAAATCGTCGAAGTGGGCCGCTTCCTCAGCGTGCGCAACTTCGTGCCCGCCACCAGCGGCAACTTCTCCCGCAGGCTGGATGCCCGCACCGCCGCCGTCACCCGCTCCGGCGTGGACAAGGGCGAGCTGGTGGAGGCGGACATCCTGGTCGCGGACATCCACGCGCCGCCGCCCAGGGGCTCGTCCGCGGAGACGCCCCTTCACCTGCAGCTGTATAGAGACCGGCCGGAGGCTCGGGCCGTGCTGCACACGCACTCCGTGGTGGCCGCGCTCCTGTCGAACCTGCGGCTGCCGGAAGGCGAGCTGGTGCTCCAGGACTTCGAACTGCTCAAGGCCCTGGGCGACACGCGCACGCACGAGGCGGCGGTGTCCATCCCCATCTTCCCCAACGACCAGGACATCCCCCGGCTCGCGGACAAGGTGACCGCGATGCTCGCGAAGCGCACGGACCTGGTCGCGTATCTCATTGCCGGCCACGGGCTGTACACCTGGGGCCGGAGCATGGCCGAGGCCCGCCGCCACGTGGTGGCGCTGGAACACCTGCTGACGTACGAACTCGAGAAGATGAAGGTGCGGCGATGAGCAAGCTGATTGTCTACAACGACCACCAGCCGGAGGCGCCGCTGGGCGTCTTCACCGAACCCGAGGACATCCGTCGTGAGCTGAAGCCCGCGGGCGTGCGCTTCGAGCGCGTGGACGCGTCCGTGGACCTGCCGGACGGCGCGGGCCAGGAGGAGGTACTCGCGGCCTACAAGCACGTGGTGGACGCGGAGATGAAGGCCCACGGCTACAACACCGTGGACGTGGCGCGCATCAAGCCGGACGCCCCCAACGTGGAGGCCGCCCGCGCGAAGTTCCTCTCCGAGCACGCCCACACGGAGGACGAGTCGCGCATCATGGTGGAGGGCAGCGGCTGCTTCTACCTGCACGCGGGCGACAAGGTCTTCCAGGTGGAGTGCACGCGAGGAGATCTCATCAGCGTGCCGGAAGGCATGAAGCACTGGTTCGACATGGGCGCCGCGCCCCGGTTCGCCGCCATCCGCTTCTTCATCCGCCCGGACGGCTGGGTGGGTCACTTCACCGGCGAGACCATCGCCGAGCGCTTCCCGAAGTACGCGCCGTGAGTGCTCCCAAGGCCGTCGTCACCGACATCGAAGGCACCACCAGCTCCATCGCCTTCGTGAAGGACGTGCTCTTCCCCTTCGCCCGGAAGCACCTGGCGGAGTACGTCGCCACGCACGGGCAGTCGCCCACCGTGCGCCAGTGCCTGTCCGACGCCCGCACGCTCGCGGGCGAGCCCGGCCTGGACGAGGTGGGCACCGTCGCGCTGCTCCAGCGCTGGGCCAACGTGGACCGCAAGGCCACGCCGCTCAAGACGCTCCAGGGGCTCATCTGGGAGGAGGGCTACGCGCGCGGCGAAATCAAGGGCCACGTCCACGCGGACGCGGCCCGGGCCCTGCGCGAGTGGCACGCGAAGGGGATGCGCCTGTATGTCTATTCCTCCGGCAGCATCGCCGCGCAGAAGCTGATTTTTGGCTACAGCGTGGAGGGAGACCTGACGCCGGTGTTCTCCGGCTACTTCGACACCACCACCGGGCCCAAGGTGGAGGCGGCGTCGTACACGAAGATCGCCCAGGCGCTGGAGCTGCCCCCCGGCGACATCCTGTTCCTCTCCGACAACACGGCGGAGCTGGACGCGGCGAAGCAGGCGGGCCTGCGCACCGCGGCCCTGGACCGGGGCGAGGTGGCCCTGCCGCCGGGCCACGGGCACCCGGTGTTCCACGACTTCACGTCGCTCGACCCGTTCGCGCGCGTGTCCTGAATCGATTCACCATCCCGAGCTTCTCCGGAGCGGAGCCTCCCCCATGTCGAGTTCCAACAAGCCCGTGCTGGGCATCATCGGCGGCAGCGGCCTGTATCAGATTGACGGCCTGACGGATGTCTCGTGGCGCCGGGTGTCGTCGCCGTTCGGTGAGACGTCGGACGAGTTCTGCTTCGGGCGCATCGGCGACCAGCCGGTGGTGTTCCTGCCGCGCCACGGGCGTGGGCACAAGATTCCGCCGTCGGAGCTGAACTTCCGCGCGAACATCGACGCGCTCAAGCGCAGCGGCGTGACGGACATCCTCTCCGTCTCCGCGGTGGGCAGCCTGCGGGAGGATTTGCCGCCGGGCACCTTCGTGGTGGTGGACCAGTTCGTGGACCGCACCTTCGCGCGCACGAAGAGCTTCTTCTCGCAGGGGCTGGTGGCGCACGTGTCCATGGCGAAGCCCACGTGCTCGCGCCTGGGTGACGCGGTGATGGCCGCGTGCGAGGGCCTGGACATCAACATCGTGCGCGGCGGCACGTACCTGGTGATGGAGGGCCCGCAGTTCTCCACGCTGGCGGAGAGCAAGCTGTACCGGCAGTGGGGCTGCGATGTGATTGGCATGACCAACATGCCGGAGGCCAAGCTCGCCCGTGAGGCGGAGATCTGCTACGCGAGCGTGTCGATGGTCACGGACTACGACTGCTGGCATCCGGACCACGACGCGGTGACGGTGGATCAGGTGGTCGCGGTGCTCTTGGGCAACGCGGGCAAGGCGCGCGGGCTGGTGAAGAACATCGCGCCGCTCGTGGGCCAGCACTCCACCCCGTGCCATGCCGGCTGCCAGACGGCGCTGGAGCACGCCATCATGACGTCGCCCGACGCGCGCGACCCGGCCATGGTGGAGAAGCTCTCCGCGGTGGCGGGCCGCGTCCTCAAGCGCTGAGCACGGAGCAAGGAAGACACGGCGATGAAAGTCCAAGGCGTTCCGATGCGCTCCATCTGGGTCGAGTCCGACGGCTGGAGCGTCGGCGTCATCGACCAGACGCGCCTGCCGCACGCGTTCGTGAAGGTGACGCTGTCCACGGCGGACGAAGCAGGCCATGCCATCCGCAGCATGCTGGTGCGCGGCGCGCCGCTCATCGGCGCCACGGCGGCGTACGGCGTGTGTCTGGCCATGCGGCAGGACGCGTCCGACGGCGCGCTGGAGCAGGCGCTGACCATGCTCCGGGCCACGCGGCCCACGGCGGTGAACCTGCACTGGGCGCTGGATGGGATGCGCCAGGTGCTCGCGCCGCTGAAGCCGCCGGAGCGCGTGGCGGCGGCGTACCGGCACGCGGCGGCGCTGTGCGACGAGGACGTGGCCATCAACCGCGCCATCGGCGAGCACGCGCTGAGGCTGTTCCAGGAGGCGTGGGACAAGAAGGGCCGCAAGGGGCGGCTCAACGTGCTCACGCACTGCAACGCCGGCTGGCTGGCCACGGTGGACTGGGGCACGGCGCTGGCGCCCATGTACCTGGCGCACGACGCGGGCATCCCCTTGCACGTCTGGGTGGATGAGACGCGTCCTCGCAACCAGGGCGCGGTGCTGACGGCGTGGGAGCTGGGACAGCACGGCGTTCCGCACACGGTCATCGCGGACAACGTGGGCGGCCACCTGATGCAGCACGGGGAAGTGGACCTGTGCATCGTCGGCACGGACCGCACGACGGCGCGCGGGGACGTGGCGAACAAGATTGGCACGTACCTGAAGGCGCTGGCCGCGAAGGACAACGGCGTGCCGTTCTACGTGGCGCTGCCGTCGCCCACCATCGACTGGAGCATCCAGGACGGCGTGAAGGAGATCCCCATCGAGCAGCGCGACGGCACGGAGCTCAGCGACGTGACGGGCCGGCTGCCTTCGGGGGACATCGCCACGGTGCGGATTACTCCGCCGGGGAGCCCCGCCGCCAACTACGCGTTCGACGTGACGCCCGCGCGGCTGGTGACGGCGCTCGTCACGGAGCGCGGCGTGTGTCCGGCGACGGAGGAGGGGATGCTGTCCCTCTTCCCGGAGCGGCGCGCTCAGCGGAGCGCGGCGAAGTGAGCGGGGTGGGGGGCCATCAGGCACTGCGCGAGGCGATGGTGGCCACCTCGCGGCGGATGAACACGTCCGGGCTGAACCAGGGCACGTCCGGCAACCTGAGCCAGCGGGTGGAGGGTGGCTTCCTCCTCACGCCGTCCGGGATGAACTACGAGACGATGACGCCGGAGGACCTGGTCCTCATGCGCTTCGACGGCTCGCACGAAGGCCACCGCAAGCCGTCCACCGAGTGGCAGCTGCACCGGGACATCCTCCAGGCGCGGCCAGAGGTGGGCGCGGTGCTGCACACGCACAGCATGTTCAGCACCACGCTGGCGTGCCTGCGCCGGGGCATCCCCGCCTTCCACTACATGGTGTCCGCGGCGGGCGGCACGGACATCCGGTGCGCGGAGTACGCCACCTTCGGCACGCCGGAGCTGGCGAGGCACATGATGGTGGCCCTGGAGGGCCGCAAGGCGTGTCTGCTGGCCAACCACGGCATGGTCGCACTGGGCGTGGACCTGGCGGCGGCCTGGAAGCTGGCGGTGGAGGTGGAGACGCTGGCGGCCATGTATTGGCGCGCGCTCCAGCTTGGTGAACCCGTGGTGCTGGACGACGCGGAAATGGAGCGCGTGTTCCAGCAATTCCGGGGGTATGGGCAGTAGGAAGTGCTCCACGCACACGTTCCTGCATGATTCCTGGGGTCCCTGCCTCTAAGTCGGACAGGGGGGAGGCGGATGGTCCAGCCTCGGTCCTCGGGAGGAGTCGGCATGCGGTGGGTTCTCGGGTGCATGGTGATGATGGCACTGGGGTGTGCCTCGCTCATGCCGGCGGTGCGGGAGCCCTCGGATCCGCGGCTGGCGGACGCGCTCCAGGCCTATGAGCGGTCCGCGACGCTCTACGAGGAGGGCCGGTACGCGGAGGCCGTGGCGCCCGGTGAGCACGCCCTGGCGCTGCGGGAGGCCGTGCTCGGGGGCTCGCATCCGGACGTCGCCTACTGCCTGAGCCTGCTGGGAGAGGTGTACCGCCTCCAGGGGGACTTCGCCCGGGCGGGCGCCGCCCACGAGCGCGCGCTGGCCATCCGGGAAGCGGTGGTGAACGACGACGCGGCGAAGTCCGTCACGGTGGCGAGGCTGCTCGGCTTCGCCGCCTCGCCCACCATGGAGACGGACCGGCAGGCCGGGGGCTTCTACGACCACGGGCACGCGATGTCCCGGCGGACGAACAACCTGTTCAGCCTGGACAAGCGCCGCCGCATGGGAGCGTTCGCCAGCCAGGAGATGACCCTCAGCGAGAACCAGTCCGCCTTCGCGGAGTCCCTCAACAACCTGGCCAACCTCTACCAGCAGCAGGGGCTCTACAGCCGGGCGGAGCCGCTCTACTCGCGCGCGTTGGATTTGCGGGAGACGGTGCTCGGCAAGCACCACCTCACCGTCGCGGACTCGCTCAACAACCTGGCGCTGCTCTACCGGGAGCAGGGGCTGTATGGCCGGGCGGAGCCGCTCTACGTGCGGGCGCTCGCCCTGCGCGAGTCGGCGCTGGGCAAGGAGGATCCGCTGGTCGCGGACTCGCTCGACACGCTGGCCACGCTCTACCAGGACCAGGGCCAGTACGGCCGGGCGGAGCCGCTGGGCCTGCGCGCGCTCTCCATCCGGGAGGAGGCGCTGGGCAAGCAGCATCCGCTGGTCGCGGACTCGCTCAACAACCTGGCCAATCTCTATCAGGACCAGGGGCTGTACGACCGGGCGGAGCCGCTCTACGCGAGGGCATTGGCCCTCCGTGAGTCCGAGCCGTCCAGCAGCCCGTCTGATCTGGCCGCCGCGCTCAACAACCTGGCGACGCTCTACCAGGCGCAGGGGAAGTACGACCGGGCGGAGCCGCTCTACGCGAGGGCGTTCCGGCTCTGGGAGAAGGCGTTCGGCACGCACCATCCGCACGTGGCGGCTTCGCTCAACAACCTGGCCACGCTGTACCGGAAGCAGGGGAAGTACCGCCAGGCGGAGCCGCTCTACGCGCGAGCGCTGGCCATCTGGGAGGAGGTGCTCGGCAAGAAGCATCCGGACGTCGCCGGCTCCCTCAACAACCTGGCCACGCTCTACCGGGACCAGGGGAAGTACAGCCAGGCGGAGCCGCTCTACGAGCGCGCGCTGGCGATTCGTGAGGCCGTGCTGGGCCGGAACCATCCGGACCTCGCGGCGTCGCTCAACAACCTGGCGCTCCTGCGTCTGGCGCAGCACCGCCTGGATGACGCGGTGCCCTTGTTCACGCGCGCCTTTGGAGTCTCCGAGCAGCGCCTGCGCCGCGAGGCGCTCGAGTTCTCCGAGGCGCGGCTGGCCAGCTTCCTCCAGCACCTGCGCGCGGACGAGGAGCAGCTCTACGCGCTCGTGCGCACGCACCCGGACTCCGCCAACGTCCGGCGTCTGGCATTGAGCGCCGCGTTGCTGCTCAAGGGCCGCTCCGTGGAGGAGACGGCGGACATCTCCCGAGCGGTCTACCGGAGCCTGGGCGCGGAGGAGCGCGGCACCTTCGAGCGGCTGCGCAAGCTGCGCACCCAGCTGGCCAGCCTCTCGTTGCACGGGCCCGGTGGGCTCACGCCGTCCGCCTATCAACGGCAGCTCACGGCGCTGACCGAGCAGGGCGATGCGTTGGAGGCGACGCTCGCCAGCCGCTCCGCGCCGCTGCGCGCGTTGGCCGCGCTGCCCGCGCCGGGTGACATCGTCGACCGTGTCGCTGGAGCCCTGCCGGACGATGGCGCCCTGGTGGAGTTCATCACCTACGAGGACCGGCCCCTCGTGCTGGGAACGGGCACGGCCCAGCTCCGCTGTCTGGCGTTGGTGCTCCTGCCGGACGGGGACATCCGCGCGTTGGACCTGGGGCCCGCCGCGCCCATCGAAGCCGCGGCCTCCAGCCTGCGGGACGCGCTGGCCCGCAGGGACGCCGCCTTCGAGGACTCCGCCCACGTGCTCTACCAGCTCGCGTTCCAGCCGCTGCTCCCGCTCCTGGGGACGGCCCGCCGGCTCTTCCTCTCACCGGATGGTCAGCTGGCGCTGGTGCCCTTCGCGGCGCTGCACGACGGGCGGCAGTACCTGGTGGACAGCTACGACTTCACCTACGTCACGTCCGGCAAGGACCTGTTGCCCCGGCCCCAGCAGCCGCGGCCCGCGTCCTCGGTGGTGGTGCTGGCGGATCCGGCCTTCAACACGACGCTGCAAGCCTCCGTGGGAGGCGCGTCCGTGGTGGCGGAGCGTTCGCCTTCGCTGCGGCGCGAGGACCTGGTGGCGCGCGACTGGGCGCCGGTGCCGCTGCCGGGCTCGCGCGAGGAGGCGGAGGCCATCCAGCGCCTGTTCCCGCAGGCGCAGCTGTTCCTGGGCCCGAAGGCGACCAAGGAGCGGCTGCTGCACCTGAGCACGCCGGGCATCCTCCACCTGGCGACCCACGGCTTCTTCCTGGAGGACGCCGCCGCGCCCGAGAACGCGAGAGCCGTCGCGACCTTCGGAGCGCTGGGCGAGGACCCGCAGGCCGCGCGCCCGCCGGATCCGCTGCTGCGCTCCGGCCTGTTGCTCGCGGGGGAGACGGAGAAGAAGAGCACGTCCGACAGCGCGCTGGTGACGGCGCTGGAGCTGGCGGGGCTGGACCTGTGGGGCACGCAGCTGGTGGTCCTGTCCGCGTGCGACACGGGCCGCGGCGCGGTCCGGCGAGGCCAGGGCGTCTACGGCCTGCGCCGGGCCTTCCTGGTGGCGGGCGCGGAGACGGTGGTGATGAGCCTCTGGAAGGTGGACGACGCGACCACGCGCACGTTGATGGAGACCTACTATCGCCACCTGCTCGGGGGTGAAGGTCTGGCCACGGCGCTGCGTGAGGCGATGCGGGAGCTGCGAAGCGCGCAGCCCCATCCGCACTACTGGGCGCCGTTCATCGCCATGGGGCGGGACACGCCGCTGCGGTTGCTGGACGCAGGCGCGCGGCAGTAGTCCGCGCTTCAGGCGCTGCGCAGCGTGAGCAGCGTGACCTCGGGCGGAACTCCGATGCGGAAGGGGAGCCAGTGCCCCGTGCCGCCGGAGACGTAGAGGTGGCTGTCCTTGAAGCGGTAGCGGCCCAGCATGTGCTTGAAGGCGAAGCCGAACAGCGGCACTCCCAGGAAGGCCACCTGTCCGCCGTGCGTGTGGCCCGCGAGCGTGAGGCGGGCGCCGCGCTCGGCGGCGTAGGGGAAGAAGTCCGGGTGGTGGGAGAGGCAGAGCACCACGTCGTCCGGGTTCCCGTCCTTGAAGGCCGTCTCCGCGGAGCGCTGCCAGCGCCGGTCGCGCCCGGCGCGGCTGGGACCGGACATGGGGTAGTCCACGCCCACCACTCGCACGCGTTGACCGCCGTGCTCCAGCACGTGGGCCTCATCCACGAGCAGCCGGACCGGCGCGCCACGCTGTGACAGTTGCTCGTAGCCGCCCAGGACTTCGTCGAGCCCACGCCAGTGCTCATGGTTGCCGAGCACCGCGAGCATGCCGTGGCGGGCCGTCGTGGAGGCGAGGGCGGCCATCGTCTCGTCGACCTGGTTCACGTCGTCGATGAGGTCACCGGTCATCACCTGGAGGTCCACGCCCGCGGTGTTCATCACCTCCACGGCGCCGCGCAGGTACTCGGGGGAGATGAAGGGGCCCACGTGCACGTCGGTGATCTGCCCGATGCGGAAGCCGTCGAGCGCCGCGGGGAGGCCGCGCAGCTTCACCTCCACCTCGCGAACGGTGAAGCCCAGGCTGCCCCCCACGACACCCACGCCGCTGGCGCCCATGGCGAGGACGGGCATGGCCTGACCGGCCTTCACCAGGAGGCTGCGGCGCTCCAGGTCCACGCCTGGGGGCGCGGCCTGTTGGCGGCGTTCCGCGCGCAGCTTGAGGATGAGGAACGGCGGGCCCATCAGCATCACCATCAGCGCGGCGATGCTCCACACCACGGCGAACAGCTTCACCGGCACGAGCGCCGGAGGCGTGTGGTGCAGGCCGTAGCCGGTGACCGCGGGCACGGTCCACGCCGCGAACGCGAAGACAGAGAGGCCCACCAGCACGCCATGACGCCAGCCCCGGGTGACGGCGGGCAACAGCCTGCGCAGCACGAGGTACGCGCCCAGGTAGACGAACAGCAGGACCAACAGCCTTCCCATGGTGTGCGCGCTCTCGGTGTCGTGAGGAGCCCCCAGGATAACGGACCCCCTGACCGCGCGCCGTGTCCCGTCACCGGGCTGCTCGCCTCCTGGGCTTCACGGAACTTAACGTGAAATAACTGGAAAATGAGAAGAGACTCCGGAGCCGCTCTCCGTGTCGTGTGGCTGGTGCTGCTGCTGGGGTGTGCATCCGCACCCGGGCCCTCACCGGCGGAATCATCACGGGAGTGCGAAGCCAGCGACGAGGACCAGTGTCTCACGCAAGTCTGCGAGGGCGACGTCTGTGCGCTGTTCCGGTGCGAGGACGTGGCACCGAAGCGCATCGTGCGGACGCGAGGGGCCATGCCAGTGGCGCCCATCTTCGTTGCGCCGGGCAGTGGGCCGCAGCGGACATGGGGAAGTGCGCAGGGCCTGCCGCGAGACGCGGTGCCCGTCATGGTCTTCCGCTGGCATCCCCGAGAGAAACTCCCCAGTGAGCTTCGCCGCGAGAAGGCGCAACAGGAGTGGGCGAGGCGGCCGAAGGAGCGGCACCATATCTTCCCTCAGGCGTTCAAGGCTCACTTCGAGGAAAAAGGGATCAACATCCACCAATACGTCATCGCCATTGATGCGGAAGTGCATGCGCGCATCCACCGGGGCGAGCGAGGTGGGCCATGGAACCGGGATTGGGATGCGTTCATCCAGCGGCGGCGAGGACGAGCCCTGATGCCCGAATACTTTGAGCATGCCTCCCTGATGATTCAGAAGTACGGGCTCTTTGGGATGACGATGACGTACTGGCAACAGGTGGAGCTTCTGCCCCTTCCAGCCGAGGACTGAAGCATGCGCTACTTTTCTGTCGAGAGCCTGAAGGGCGATGAAGCAGGGCACTGGACGGGTTCGTACCGTGCTCGCCACCGATGGCACATCTCCGGGGTCGAGTGTCCCAGGTTCGGCGTCTGGGCGGGGATGGATGCCTTCCCCTCGGTGGATTTGTCCGAGGTCGCGGAGCCCGCGCTCTCTGAGTGGAAGGGACCCATGTCCCTCCCTGAATACAAACGATTGACTGCGCTCGTGCGCCCCTTCGTTCCCCCTGAACTTCCCCTCTACGCGGGTTGTACGTTCGGCCCCATGGTTGGAACCGCGCAAGGCAAGTTCGGTCCGGTGACTTGCTGGCCTTCGTGGGAAGTGGTCCTCCGCGAGGACGCGGTCGAACTGCTCAAGGTCGAAGGACTGAAAGGCGTCATCGCGGTCCGAATGGAGCTCAAGTCTCGTCGGAGCACGATGCCCGCGCTGTACGAGTTGGAAGCCCGGCCACTGGCGAAGCTGCACCCGGACTGCATCGGCGAGTTCAAGACACCCGCCTGCGACATCTGCGGGCGGCCTGAGTCATTCGACCTACCGCCGAAGCGTTGGCTCTTGCGCTCCACCGTGCCCGAAGGGCTCGACGTCTTCGGGGTCGAAGGCGCGAACCTGCACGTCGTCAGCGAGCGCTTCATCGAAACCGTGCAGCGCCTCGGCCCCAGCGACGTGCACTACCAGGAGCTACCCGTCGGCTGAACCGCGTCACATCCCTCCACCCGGGCTCGCGAGCCGCAGGTGCGAGTGCAGCGTCTCCGCGCGCAGGTACAGGAACTGCGCATCCCCGAACGCCAGCGCGTCCCCGTCCGCGAGCATCCGCTCCTCGCCTTCGCCCAGCTCCGCGGCGTTCAGCCAGGTGCCGTTCATGGACGCCAGGTCCTGCACCGAGCACGTCCCCTGCGCCGCGTGCCAGCGCAGCACCGCGTGCTGCTTCGACACGGACGGGTCGTGCACCATCAGCGCGCACCCCTCCGTCCGGCCCACCCGCAGCTCCTGCCCGTCCTGCTCCGGCCCCAGGAAGTGGACCTCCAGCGAGTCGAACGCCTGGAGCATCACCAAGAGCCGGTCCACCAGCCTGGACCGGTGCGCCATCCCCACCGTGCGAGCCTCCGCCAGCCGCAGCGCCACCTGCTGGAACACCGGCTCCGGCGGCTGCTGGATGAGCACCACCGGCCCGGAGGCTTGCAGGAACGCCTGGACGGGCGCGTAGGCGAACGGGCGGAGCTGTTGGACGGAGGGCATCACGCCCCCACGTTACCC
>NZ_RAWC01000160.1:0-20738 GCF_003611685.1 Corallococcus sp. CA049B
GTTCGCCACAGGACATGGTGCGCTCCGTTCCGGCCAACGTCATGGCCCTCTGCGCGGCGCGGCTTTCGCCCGGCCAGGAGACCCAGTGGGCCCCCTGCCCTCCCGCGGCCGAGGAGAAGCCCGCTCCGCCGGAGGATGCGCCCCTGAAGGAGGACGACATCCGGGACAACCCCGGGCCCCACCCGTGGATTGCGTTGGGGGAAGTGACCGCCATCAACCTGTTCGTCTGGACGTATGACCGGTACATCGCGAACAAGGACTGGGCGTACATCTCCCCGTCCGTCTGGAAGGAGAACCTCCGCACGGGCTTCGTCTGGGACCAGGACGGCTTCTCCACCAACCAGTTCGCGCACCCGTATCACGGCAGCCTCTACTACACGGCCGCGCGCGACAACGGCCTGCCGTTCGAGGCCGCGGTGCCGCTCACCTTCCTGGGCAGCCTGCAGTGGGAGCTGTTCGCGGAGAACGAGCCGCCGTCCGCCAATGACCTCATCAACACGACCGTGGGCGGCGTGGCCATGGGCGAGGCGCTCTACCGGCTGTCCTCGCTGGTGCTGGACACGGAGGTCCGGGGCCGGCAGCGGTTCGTCCGCGAGCTGACCGCCGGAATCATCAGCCCCGTGCGCGGCCTCAACCGGGTGCTGCGCGGCGACGTTTCCCACCAGGGCCCCTCGCCGACGGAGTGGTGGCCGGATGACATCGCGGGCTGGGCCTCGCTGGGCTACCTGAAGCTGGGTGACGGCAGGTCCCTGGCCTGGGGCGAGGATCAGTTCTTCATCCAGGGCGCCCTGCGCTACGGCGACATGTACCGGGGCGCGCACCACCGCCCCTTCGACGCCTTCGACGCGCGCGTCCAGTTCACCACCCGGGAGACCAGCCTCGTCACCAACGCGCGGCTGCAGGGCCTGCTCGTGAAGTCCACGCTCTGGAGCGCCGAGCGCGACGAGCTGCGCCTGGGCCTGCTCCAGCAGCTCGGCTACACGGACACGCTCGCGTATGAGGTGGGCGGCCAGTCCCTGGACGTGGGCCTGCTGCACGAGCACCGGTTCGTCAACCGCTCCCGGCTGAGGACCGCGCTGCTCGTGGACGGCAGCCTCCTCACCGGCGTCACCTCCGAGCACACCGACAGCGAGGGCAACGAGGGCCGCGACTACGACTACGGCCCCGGCCTGGGCTTCCAGCTCCAGATGGCGTACCTGCGCGAGGACTGGGAGGTCGTCACGCTGGAGGCGGGCGCCCTGCACGTGCGGGTGGTGGACGGCTCGGGCGGCTCGCACCGGGTGCACCAGGCCCAACTGCAGGTGGACCTCCCCGTGTACAAGAACCTGGGGATGGGCTCGCAGCTGAACTTCTTCCGGCGCCACAGCCGCTTCGAGTCCTTCCCGGCCGTGACGAAGGACACCTGGCAGCTGCGCATCTTCCTGTCCCTGCACTGAAAGGCAGGGAGTGCGCTCAGCCCACCGCCTCCGATTCGGACGGCGCGGAGGGCAGCGAGTACGTCACCGGCGGCGGCAGCATCACGCGCACCGCGTCGCCCGCGCGGATGAGGCCCGGGCGCTCCACCCAGCCCACCAGCCCGCGCTTCTGCCACGCGGCCTTCACGAAGCGGCTCGCCAGCCCCTTCAGGTCCGGGTGGTGCGCTTCAATCACGCGGCCCGGCTGCACGCAGGGGTGGTTCTCCCCTTCCATCACCAGCGTGGCGTCCTCCGGGAAGAACAGCCGCGTCCCCGGAGGCAGGTGCGTAAGCCTGGGCACGCCCACGAGCTCCAGGTTCGCGCCCAGCCACGACGCCAGCACGTGCGGCACGCCCAGCGTGCGCGCCACCTCCACCAGTTCCTCGCGCGACACGATGGAGAGCTGCCGGGTGTTGCGGATGAGCGTGCCCTTGGGGAACCACGGCACCCGCACGTCCGCCTTGCGCGTGAGGCCCGCGTGCCGGTCCCCGACGATGCCCGCGAAGTCGACCGCCACCTCCGGGACCTCCCGGGTGACGAAGCGCTTGGGTTCAGCGTCCGTGCACAACAGCACGTTGGCCAGGTGTCCGGTCAGCGAGGGAGCAGGAGTGGGCATATCGGGCGCCCGTTCCAACACGCCAGCGCGGCGAAATCAAAACAGGGTCATCTGCTGTGGCTTGCCCAGCGGGCGGGCGTCCGTGCCCGCGTCGCGCAGCGCCTGGGCCAGCTCCTCCGCGAAGCCGTGGCAGGTGATGACGTCGCGCGCGCCGGTGTCCTTCACGTAGCGCAGGAGGGACGGGAAGTCCGCGTGGTCCGACAGCGGGAAGGCCACGTCCGCGCCGTAGCGCCGCGCGCCGCCCGGGTCCATGGCCCAGCCGGTGAGCACCCCCGTCGCCCGGGGCCAGTGCGGCGCCAGGGCCCCGCCCCGCGCCAGGTGCGGCGGGAAGAAGAGCACCTCGCCCGGCTCCACGCGGCCGTCGTAGCGGCGCAGGTTCTCGATGGGGACGCCCAGCTCCGCGTACAGCTCCGCGACTTCAAAGATGGACGGGTGCGCCACCAGGTGGAAGCCGCGCAGGGCCAGCTGCTTCATCGCCTCCTGGCTCTTGCCCAGGGGATAGCCCAGCAGCACCGGCGTCACGCCCCGGTTCAGCTGCGCGCGCAGCCACGTCTCCACCTGCCCCAGCACCTCCGGGCGCGGCGGGAAGCGGTAGCGCGGGTGCCCGAAGGTGGACTCGATGACCAGCGTGTCGCAGGTCGCGACCTCCGTGGCCTCCGCCGTGAGCGACGGCGCGGTGTTGAGGTCCCCCGTGTAGACGATGCGCTTGCCATCCGCGCGGGTGACGCGCAGCTGCGCGCTGCCCAGGATGTGGCCCGCGGGCAGCAGCTCCAGGAGCAGCGGGCCCAATTCGAACGGGCGGCGGAAGGGCACGGACAGCGGGGACGCCACCGGCCCCAGCCGGTGGGCCATGAAGCGCAGCGTGGCGGCCGTGGCGATGGTGCTCTCATGACGGGCGATGTGGTCCGAGTGCCCGTGGCTGACGAAGGACAGCGGCGACTTGCGCTTCGCGTCCAGCGACAGGGGCGTGCCCGTCAGGTGCAGGCCGTTGCGTCTCAGCTCCACGCTCATGGGATGGGCGCTGTCTATAGCGCGGCCCGGCCGCTCGCGCTCCCGAGCGGGGCCATGCCGCATGCTCAGGCGGCGGGCGTGCGGCCTCGTGCCCGCCATCCGTCCCACACCACGGGCCCCAGCTCGGAGAAGAGCACGCCCAGGAGAATGAGCGCACCGCCGACCCACGCCTGGGGCCCCAGCACCTCGCGGCCCACGGCCACGGAGAACGCGGACGCGAACGCCGGCTCCAGCGCGAAGATGAGCGCCGCGCGCACCGCCGTGGTGCGCGCCTGGCCCCACGTCTGCACACCGATGGCCAGCGCGCTGGCCAGCACGCCGCACACCACGACCGCGCTCCAGAGCATCGGGGTCGGCTCCAGCCTGCGCTCCACGAAGGGCAGACACAGCGCGGACAGCACCGCCACGCCGGCGAGCTGCACCGCCACCAGCCCCCGCACGCTCTCGCCCGGGGCGAAGCGCTCCGTGAGCAGGATGTGCCCCGCGTACGTCATCGCGCAGCCGACCGACAGCCAGTTGCCCAGGCGGAACCCGCCGTCCAGCGACGCTTCGACCTGCGAGGGCCGAGTCAGCGCGTACAGCCCCACCGCCGCCAGCACCACGCCCGCCGTGGTGGTCCACCGGGGCAGCCGCTTGAGGAGCACCGCGGACATCAGCGGGACGAAGAGGACGTTGAGCCCGGTGAGGAACGCCGCGCGCGACGGCGTGGTGTCAATCAACCCCACCGTCTGGAGCGCGAAGCTCAGGAACAGCAGCACCGCCAGCAGCAGCCCCTTCTTCACCAGGCCGGGCGTGAACATCCGCCGCCCGGCGAGCGCCGCCATCACCAACGCGCCCAGGGTGAAGCGCAGGGTGAGGAAGGTGAATGGGTCCGCGAACGCGAGCGCATCCTTCACCAGTACGAACGTCATGCCCCAGAACAGGGTGAGGAGCACCAGCGCCCCGTCCGCCTGCCACTGCGCGCTGTCACGCCCTTCAGACACCGGATCCACCCTTCCCTGCCCACGGCCTGAAGCAGGACGCCCTGCCGTTTGGCCCAGCCGGGGGAAGAGCGCAACCCCTGTCCTGCATCAGGCCGGGAGCGGGCGCACCAGCACGACCAGCCGCTTGCTCCCCCCGGCCGCGTCCCACTGCTGGTTCGTGGCGACGGTCAGCGCGTCCGGCGCGGGGCGGAACCCCAGGCCGGTGAAGGTCCGCAGGGAGGCGGTGTTGTCCTCGTCGATGTCCGCCTGGAGCCGGTCCGCGCCCTGCCGGTGGATCTCCTCCACCAGGCACCGCACCAGCGCGGTGGCCACGCCCATGCGCCGCACCTTGGGGGACACCACCAGCGAGCGCACCCAGAAGCCGTCCAGGGACAGCCCCTCCTGGTGGTAGTCGTCCGCCCAGGCGAAGCCGAGCAGGTGCCCCTGCGCGTCGAAGGCGCCCGCCGCCGCGCCCACGCGCCTGTCTTGCGGCAGGCCCCAGCGGTCGCGCAGCTGCCGGCGCAGGAAGGTGCCGGACACCACCAGCCGCTCCGTGGCGAAGGCGAGCAGCGCGTCCAGGTCGTCCGGGCGCACCAGCCGGATTTCCAGCGGGCCCACGAACTGGCGGCGCAGCGGCTTCGTCCACCCGGAGAACAGGTCGCGCAGGTGGCGGAACACCGCCCGGGACGCGGGCTTCGTCCACACACCGGACAGGGTGCGCTGCAAGAGGAACAGCGCCGGCCGCGTGGGCCGGGGCAGCCGCATCACCCACCGCCCGCGCTTGAGCGCGATGATGCGCCCCACCAGCTCCCCGCCCGCCACGTCCGTGCCGCCCAACAGCGACTCTGTCACCCAGGGCTCCGTGGACAGCACCACCTGCGCGGCCAGCCGGGGCCCGTGCCGCACCAGCGCCACGTCCCCGCGCGCCAGCCGCTCCGGCCCGCAGCGCAACAGCCGCACCGCGTCCCCGCTGCGCAACAGCGGGTAGAGACACCGCCCCATGCCGCGCACCCACAGCCGGTGGCCGAAGGGCAGCGCCGCAAGCAGGTCCGCGAGCTCGGCCGTCGAGACGCCACCAGAGGGCATGACACCCACTCTGTCATGAAGGCGCCCCCGAAACCCGCCCGCGGTGCAGGCCCCACCCCGGCTTCGTCCGGAACCGGCTATGACACGGCCCCAGGTCCAGGCCAGGAGGGCCCCCATGCCGCCGACAAGTCCCGAGGGTGACTACGCACCCGTGCCCCGCCAGGGGTGGTGGAGCCGCAACTGGAAGTGGGCGGTGCCCGTGGGCTGTCTGGGGATGATGGGCTCGTGCTTCTGCTTCGTGGCCATCGCCGTGGGCTGGGGCTACTCGTCGTTCAAGGACATGGGCGCGTACACGGACGCCATCACGGAGGCCCAGGAGGATCCGCACGTGCAGCAGGCCCTGGGCGGCTCCTTCAAGCCGGGCTTCCCCAGCAACACCCAGGTGAGCACCCGCAACGGCCGCACCCACGCGGAGTTCACCGTCCCGCTGGACGGCCCCAAGGCGGACGGCAACCTCCACGCCGTGGCCGACAAGAACGGCGAGGCGTGGACCTTCCGCACCCTCTACGTCCAGGTGGAGGGCGGACAGCGCATCGACCTGCTCGACACCGGCGAGACGCCCCCAGAAGCACCGGAAGAGCCGCTGGAGCCGGAGGTGCCCCACGAGCTGGAGCCGGAAGACGCCGAGCCCTCGGAGCCGCCCGCGCAGCAGAAGCCCGGCCACGACACCGACATCGAGCTGTAGGGCGCCCGCAGCAGGCTCCAAGACGTGACGAAGGGCGCGCCCCGGGATGTCCCGGTGACGCGCCCCTCGGAGGTCACGGCCCGCCGTCAGGACGGCGGGGAGCGGACTACTTCAGCTTCTGGATGCCTTCGCGCAGCGCGGGCAGGACCTTGAAGAGGTCGTCCACGAGGCCGTAGTCGGCCACCTGGAAGATGGGCGCCTCCGGGTCCTTGTTGATGGCGACGATGGTCTTCGAGGACTTCATGCCGGCCAGGTGCTGGATGGCGCCGCTGATGCCCGCGGCGATGTACAGCTTCGGCGCGACGACCTTGCCCGTCTGACCGACCTGCAGGTCGTTGGGAACCCAACCCGCGTCGCACACCGCGCGGGAAGCGCCCACCGCGGCGCCCAGCAGGTCCGCCAGCGCTTCGACTTCCTTGAAGTCGCCCTTGGTGCCGCGGCCACCGGACACCACCACGCTGGCCTCGGTGAGCTCCGGACGGGCGCTCTTCACCTCGTTGAAGGACACGAACTTCGTCTTGGAGGCCTCCAGCGTCGGCTGGAAGGACTTCACCTCCGCGGACGCGCCCGCGCCGGCGACCGGCGAGAACTCCGTGGCGCGGATGCTGATGACCTGCACCGGCGTGGAGAGCTTCACCTCGGCGAACACGTTGCCGGCCCACATGGGACGGGTGAACGTGATGTCCGCGCCACTGCCGTTGATGGCGGTGATGTCGGTGGCCATGGCGGCCTTCAGCCGGGCGGCGACGCGCGGCAGCAGGTCCTTGCCCTGCGCCGTGGAGGCCGCGCCCACGAAGGTGGCCTTCAGCTCCTGCGCCAGCCCCGCGACGACGGGGGCGTAGGTCTCCGCCAGGTAGTGCTCGAACTCAGGAGCGGCGGCGGTGTGGATGACCTTGGCGCCGGAGCCCTTGAGCTCCTCCGCCAGCTTGGACGGGTCCTTGGAAAGCAGGACGAGGTGCAGCTCGGCGCCGGCCTTGTCGGCCAGCTGCTTGCCCGCGGCGATGGCGTTCAGGGAGGCCTTGCGCAGGTTCCCGTCCGGCTGCTGCTCGGCGACGATGAGGACGATGGACATGGTGTCTGTCTCCGGAATCGTTGGAAGGGTTGGCAGCGCGGGTCAGACGACCTTCGCCTCGTTGTGCAGCTTCTCCACCAGGGTGGCCACGTCCGGGACCTTGATGCCCGCCTTGCGCGCCGGGGGCGACGCCAGCTTGAGCACCTGGATCTTCGGGGCCACGTCCACGCCCAGGCCCGCCGGGGTCAGCTCCTCGATGGGCTTGCTCTTCGCCTTCATGATGCCCGGGAGGCTGGCGTAGCGCGGCTGGTTCAGGCGCAGGTCCGTGGTGACGATGGCGGGCAGCTGGACCTCCAGGGTCGCCAGCCCGTTGTCCACTTCACGCACCACCTGGACGCTCTTCTTGTCCGCGGACAGCACCACCGCCGGGACCTTGCTCTTCTCCTGGTCGCTCTCCAGCGACTCCACCTTGGAGGCGAACGTGGCCTGGCCCCAGCCCAGGAACTCGGCCAGGTACTGGCCCACCTGGTTCTGGTCGTCGTCGATGGACTGCTTGCCCAACAGGACGATGTCCGGCTTCTCCTTCTCCGCGACCTTCTGGAGCAGGCCCGCGATGCCCAGCTGATCCAGCGGGCCCGTGTGGTTCACCCAGATGGCGCGGTTGGCGCCCATGGCCAGCGCGTGGCGCAGCTGCTCCTGCACCTCCTTGCCGCCGATGGAGACCACCACCACCTCGCCGGTGTGCTTCGCCGCGAGGCGCAGGCCCTCTTCCACGCCGATTTCATCGAAGGGGTTGATCTTGTACTTCAACCCCTCCTTCACGATGTCGGAGCCGTCCGGCTTCACCTTGATCTTCGACTCGGGATCTTCCACGCGCTTGGCGGTGACGAGAATCTTCACGGCGGGCTTCTCCTCAGTGGGGAGTGTTTGGAAATCGGGCGCTTGACGCGTCGCGCATCAGGGCCGGAGTAATAGACATCCGCACACGGCGGCGGCAACGGGAAAGCCCCGCCGGGCACAGTTTTGCTTTTCTACCTGAACAGTTCCTTCGCGATGACCAGGCGCTGCACCTGGCTCGTGCCCTCGTAGACCTGGATGAGCTTGGCGTCGCGCATCAGCTTCTCCACGGGGTATTCCTTCATGTAGCCGTAGCCGCCGAACACCTGCACCGCGTCCGTGGCGACCTTCATGGCCATGTCCGCAGCGAAGCACTTCGCATAGCTGGACTGGAGGGTGTTGCGCTGTCCCTCATCCAGCACCTGCGCGCTCTCGTAGGTGAGCAGGCGCGCGGCGTGGGTGTTCATGGCCATCTCCGCCAGCATGAACTGGACGGCCTGGTGCTCGCGGATGGGCTTGCCCATCGTCTGGCGCTGCGCGGAGTACTCCAGCGAGTGCTCCAGCGCCGCGCGGGCGATGCCAATGGAGATGCTCGCGGTGAGCGGGCGGCTGTTGTCCAGCGTGGCCATGGCGATCTTGAAGCCCTCGCCCTCCTCGCCGATGCGGTTGGCGACCGGGACACGCACCTCGTCGAACGTGACGGTGGTGGTGTTGCTGGCGCGCTGGCCCATCTTGTTCTCGTGCTTGCCGGTGGTGAGCCCCTGCGGGCGGCCCTCCACGACGAAGCAGGTGATGCCCTTGTGCTTCTTGCCCTTGTCCAGCGTGGCGAACACGGTGAACTGATCCGCGTAGCCGGCGTTGGTGATGAAGCACTTGCTGCCGTTGAGGACGTACTCGTCACCCTCGCGGCGCGCGGTGGTGCCCATGGCCGCCACGTCCGAACCCGCGGCGGGCTCCGTGAGGCAGAAGCAGCTGAGCTTGAGCTTCTCTCCAAAGGGGGCCAGCAGGCGCTTCTTCTGGTCGTCCGTGCCGTGGAGGATGATGGGCAGGTTGGCCAGGTCGTTGGCGATGAGGGACGTGGCCACGCCCGCGCAGCCCCACGCCAGCTCCTCGCACACGATGACCTGCTCCAGGTGCGTCAGGCCCACGCCGTTGTACTCGGACGGGATGGCCATGTTCAGCAGGCCCAGCTCGAAGGCCGCGGAGATGAGGTCCTTGGGGAAGTCGGAGGTCTCGTCGTAGTGGGGGGCCTTGGGGCGCACCACGTCACGGGCGTACTTGCGCGCGGCGTCCTGCAAGGCGCGCTGGTTTTCGCTGAGCTGGAAGTCCATGGGCGGGGCTCCGTGAGGGTTGATTCAAATATCAATCCGCTTCCCCTGCCATACCGCTCCCGACGTTCGGCCGCCAGTCCCGAGGCGTGAATAAAGCGACAGGAAGCACGTCACCTGCACGTCCCTAAGGCGCCCGGCGGCCCCCGTCCGTCCGCTGCCTGTTTGTGCAGCAGGGGACCTTTCCACTAAAAGGACTTTTCCTTGGAGGGGGTAACTCCCACATGCACAAATCATTGAAATTCGCTGGCGTGTTCTTGCTGGCCCTCGGCCTGTCGGCCTGCCCGGGCAACGACGATGACAACGACCAGCCTGGCCAGCCGTTCCTGAACATCACGCCGAATCCGGCCACCATCACCGATGATGGGCAGACGACCACCCTGTCCATCACCGCGCTCGACAAGGACGGGAACCTCGGCACGGGCTCCGTCAACCTGACGGCGGCTGCGGGCGTGTTGGACAGCGAGAACGGGGGCGGAGTCCAGGCCAGGACGTTCGACCTGGTGGACGGCAAGCTGAGCAAGACGTTCCGCTGCGAGAAGGCGCTCGACGAAGGCTGCGCCGGGGCCGTGACCATCACCGCCACCTGGGGCGATGTTTCCAAGACCACCAGCGTCACCGTCAAGGCGCCGACGCCCCAGACGGACGGTGGGACGCAGGGCGACGGTGGGGCGAAGACCGACGGTGGGACGCAGGGCGACGGCGGCACGCCTGACGGTGGCCCCGTGGCGAGCGACCCGGCCGAGGTGTCGTTCGTCTCCAGCACCAAGGAGCGGCTGGGCATCCTGTCCTCCAACGTGGACACGTCCACGCTGGTCACGTTCAAGGTGGTGGACCTCAACCGCGTGGGCGTCGCCAACGCCAAGGTGAACTTCACGGTGACGGGCGCGGGCGGAACCACCCTGCTGCCGACCTTCGCCACGACCAACAACTCGGGCATGGTCAGCACCACGCTCCAGTCGGGCAATGAGGTGGGCTTCGCCATCGTGCAGGCGTCCGTGGACGGCAAGGAGCTGGCGGCCAACTCCAAGAGCATCTCCATCAGCGGAGCCCGGGCCTCGGACGACAACTTCGTCGTCCAGTGCACGCAGATCAACCTGGCCGCCAACGCGTCGGAGACGCCGCCCCGCTCGGATCTGAGCACCACCTGTAGCGCGCAGCTGAGCGACCGGTTCAACAACCCGGTGGTCATCGACCCGAAGGTGAACTGGTACACGGAGGCGGGCAGCGTGACCGTGTCCACGCCGCCTACCTCTCAGGCGCCGGGCCTGGTCACCACGAAGTTCCTCACCTCCGGTGACTGGCCGCCGAAGGAAGTCAGCCCGCTGGCGGAAGAGCCGGACCACGGCGGCAACAACCCGCGCGACATGCTCGTCACCGTCATCGCGGTCAGCCCCGGTGAGGAGTCCTTCTACGACGGCTCCGGCGCGTCCAACGGCAACAAGAACGGCAAGTGGGATCCAGGCGAGTGGTTCGTGGACCTGCCCGAGCCCTTCGTCGACTCCAACGACAACGGCCTGTACGACTCGGGTGAGAAGTTCATCGACACCGAGCGGCTCAACTGCGCCACGGGCCAGCGCGCCCAGCCGAACGGCGTCTGGGACGGCCCCAACGGCTGCTGGGACGGCGACACGCAGCTGTGGCACTCCACCCACATCGTCTACACGGGCTTCTCCTCCGTGGTGGGCGCGCCCATCGTGACGTTCTCGCCGGACCCGGGCTCGGCGGGCTTCGACATCCCCAAGGGAGGGGAAATGAGCTTCGGCGTGCGCGTGGCGGACCCCTTCGGCAACCAACTGTCACCGGACACCGCCAACATCACCGCCGCCGTCACCACGAGCAAGGGCACCGTCACCGTCACGGAGAAGGACGCCACGCTGAACTCGCGCACCTACGGCATGACCATCACGCACGAGCGCCGTGAGGTGGAGCCCGCCGCCGGACAGCCGGGCTACAAGGACGTGGGCCCTTGCAACATCAACAAAGCCGTCACGGAGGCGGTGGCCTCCAAGGCCTGGTGCCAGTGGCGCTACACCGTCTCCGGCTTCCGGGACGGCAACACCGCCACCGTGCGCATCAATGGCAGCACCGCGAACACGGGCGCGTCCTCGGGCAAGGTGAACGTCACCTTCAGCAACACCCGCAACTCGCTCACCGTCAGCCGTCCCCTGACCGTGCAGTAGCGGTCAGGCCGGACACAGCGCATCGAAACAGGATGGCCGCCGTGCTCCCGGAAGCGAAGGGAGTCCGGCGGCCGTCGTGCGTCGTGGGATGAAGCTGGCGACTACTTGCCCTGCTTGGGGACCTTCTCCCAGTCCGCGAGGAACTTCTGGATGCCCGCGTCGGTGAGGGGGTGGTTCGCCAGCTGGGTGATGACGTTGTAGGGCAGCGTGGCCACGTCCGCGCCCAGGCGCGCGGCCTGGAGGACGTGGACGGGGTTGCGCACGCTGGCCACCAGCACCTGCGTGGTGAAGTCGTAGTTCTGGTAGATCTCCAGGATGTGGGCGATGAGCTCCATGCCGTCCTGGGAGATGTCGTCCAGCCGGCCCACGAAGGGCGACACGTACGTGGCGCCGGCCTTGGCGCACAGCAGGGCCTGGTTGGCGGAGAAGCAGAGGGTGACGTTGGTGCGGATGCCGTCGGCGGTGAGCGCCTTGACGGCCTTCATGCCCTCCACGCCCATGGGGATCTTCACCACGACGTTGTCGTGGATCTTCGCCAGGCCCTGGCCTTCCTTGATGAGCTCCGGGGCCGTCAGCGACACGCACTCCGCGCTGATGGGACCGTCCACGATGGAGCAGATCTCCCGGATGGTCTCCTCCAGGTTGCGGCCGACCTTGGCCAGCAGTGACGGGTTGGTGGTGACGCCGTCCACGCAGCCCATCTCGTGGGCCTTGCGGATTTCGCCGACGTCCGCGCTGTCGATGAAGAACTTCATGCCGTCCCCTTGGGTTTTCCGGCCACGGGCGGCCGGGCGGGCAGGCCGTAGCCCAGGCCCCCCCATGCGTCAAGGATGGCCGCCCACGCGATGGCGGAGTAGAGGTAGCGCCCATCCATGGCCCGCGCTCCCCGCTCCACCGCCAAGAAGCCCAAACTGCGTGCCCTCCCCGGCCGCGCGCCGTCCCCTGCCCCTGCCCGTCGCGATGAGGACGACGAGGCCGCGCTCACCTACGCGCGCGGCGTGCTGGAGGCGGAGGCCCGCGCGATATTGGGCGTCACGGACCGGCTGGGGGACGCGTTCCTGCGCGCGCTGAAGCTCGTGCGCGACTGCCCGGGGCAGGTGGTGGTGACGGGCATGGGGAAGGCGGGCCACATCGGCCAGAAGCTGTCCTCCACGCTGGCGTCCACCGGCGTCCGCTCCGTGTTCCTCCACCCCGCGGAGGCCGTGCACGGCGACCTGGGCCGCGTGGGCTTGGGCGACGTCATCCTCGCGCTGTCCAACAGCGGCAGCACGGAGGAGCTCTTGCGCCTGTTGCCCCTCTTCAAGCGCATGGGCACGCCGGTGGTGGCGCTCACCGGGGACGCGGACAGCCCGCTCGCGAAGGGCGCGGAGGTGGTGCTGGACATCGGCCGCATCGAAGAGGCCTGCCCCATGGGCCTCGTCCCCACCGCGTCCACCGCCGCGCTGCACGCCGTGGGCGACGCGCTGGCGATGACGCTGTTGCGCTCACGTCCCTTCGGGCGGGACGACTACGCGCTCCTGCACCCGGGTGGGAAGCTGGGGCGCTCCGTGCTGCGCGTCTTCGAATTGATGCGCACGGGCCCCGCGAACCCGCTGGTGCTGGACACCGCGCGGCTGTCCCTGGCGGTGGTGGTGATGACCAACACGCCGGGCCGGCCGGGCGCCGCGTGCGTGGTGGACCGCGACGGGAAGCTGGAGGGCATCTTCACGGACGGCGACCTGCGCCGGCTGGTGGAGCGGGGCCACACCGACTTCGAGGTGCCGGTGCGCGAGGTGATGGGCAAGCGCCCGCGCTGCATCACCCCGGACACGCTGGTGCTCACCGCCGCCGCGCAGATGCGCGAGCTGCGGGTAGACCAGCTGCCCGTGGTGGACGTCGAGGGCCGGGCGGTGGGCCTGCTCGACGTCCAGGACCTGCTGGCGGCGAAGTTCGTCTAAGAAAGCCGAGGGCTACTGCGACAGCTTCGCCTGGAGCGCGGCCTTGTTGGGGTAGTTGGGCACGTCCTGGGACAGCTTCTCCCAGAGCGCCTTGGCGCCCTTCGCGTCGCCCTTGGCGAGCAGCGTGTCGCCCAGCTTCTCCACCGCGCCCGCGTCGGACTCCAGCGCCACGCTCCACACGCGCGCGCCCATGGGACGGCCCAGGCCCACCAGCGCCCAGGCCATGCCCGCCTTCGCGCGGCCGTTCTCCGGCTGGAAGGGCACCACGCGGGTGTAGTTGGCCAGGGCCTCCTGGTAGCGGCCTCGCGCCAGGTGCTCCTCGCCCTCCTCCACCAGCTTGGTGAGGCCCGCCTCCAGCTCCGGCGTGCGCTCGGTGTTCTTCACCGCGTCCACCATCTCCGGCGTCAGCGGGCGCGGCGCGTCCGGCGGCATCGCGGCGGCCTGCGCGGTGGACTGGGACAGGCGCACCTTGCGGTCCGCGGCGCGCGACGCGAGCCACTTCTTCCGGCCGCCCGCCTTCGAAATCTCCGCGATGCGCACGCTCAGCTCGCGGGCCATGGGCGCGCGCTGGGATTGCGGGTATGCCGTCGCCAGCGCGTCGAAGCCCTGGCGCGCGGCCCCGAGCGCCTGGAGGTCCTCGCCCTGCGTCTCGAAGAGCAGCGCGGAGTGGGCGTAGAGCGCCTCCTCGTGGCGGGGCTCCACCTCCAGCACGCGCGCGTACGCCTTCAGCGCGTTGGCGGTGTCACCGCCCAGGTACAGCGCGTTGCCGCGCAGCGTGTCCACGTCCAGCGCGGGCACCAGCGCGGCCAGCGCGCACGCGGCGGCGCCGGCGGCGTCCCCGGACTTCGCGCGGGCCTGCGCCACGGCCTCCATGGAGTCCAGCGCCTGCCCCGGCGTGAAGCCGCAGTTCGCGGCCTCCGGGGTGGGGATGGCGGCCTTGCCCAGCTTCTTCCGGGACGCGAGGAACAGCGAGCGCACGCCGTCCGCCTTGCTCTGCGCCTGGCCCAGGTAGGCCAGCGCCTCCGCGTTGCGGCCGTTCATGTAGTAGAGCCGGCCCAGCGACGAGGCGATCTCGAAGGTCTTCTCCCGCTCGCGCAGGCCCTCGGACGAGTCGAGCTGCTTCATCAGCTCCTCGGCGGAGGGCGGCAGCTTGTTCGTGTCCACCGTGGGGTGGCCCGACGGCAGCGGCGTGCCCGGCGCCACGGGAGAGCCCGCGGGCATCGTGGGGTGGCCGGGAGGCAGCGCGCCGTTGGCGGCGTTGGAGCCAGGGCCCGTGCCCATGGCGGGGGAGGCCTGGGTGCCGGGCGGAATCGTGGGGTGGCCGGGAGGCAGGGAGGTGGGCTCGGCCGCGAGCAGCGCGGTCGTGGCCAGGACGAGGGACAGGCTCATAGTTCGTGGACGGGGAAACGGGCGCCCATGTCGGGCCAGTAGAGGGCCTCGCGCTTGCGGACGTCCTGGGGGGCGAGCTTCGCGAGCAGCTCCTGCACCGTCACGCCCAGCACCGGGTGGCGGGCGTCGGGGGCCAGCTCCGCCAGGGGCTCCAGCGCGAAGCGGCGCTTGTGCAGTTCAAGGTGGGGCACCTGGAGGTTCGCGTCCGCGACGACGCAGTGGTCCTCCTCATCCCACAGGAGGATGTCCAGGTCGATGGTGCGCGGGCCCCAGCGCTGCATCCGGCGGCGGCCCAGGTCCTGTTCAATCCGCTGGAGGATGCACAGCAGGCGCTGCGGCGTCAGGTCGCACTCCAGCGCCACCACGGCGTTGAGGAAGCGCGGCTGCGCGGGCCCCACCGGGGCCGTGTCATAGAGGGAGGAACAGCCCAGCACCGACACCGCGTCGATGCACGAAATCGCGGCGAGGGCGGCCACGAGGTGGGACTCGCGGTCGCCCTCGTTGGAACCCAGTCCTACATAGACGGTAGCGCTCAAGGCTCCATCTCAACCGGGTTCACCAGGGTTCCGATTCCCTCCAGCTCCACCTCCACCGTGTCCCCGGCCTTCAGCGCGCCCACCCCGGACGGAGTGCCCGTGCTCACCAGGTCGCCGGGCAGCAGCGTCATGATGTGGGAGATGAAGGAGACCAGGCGGGCGGGGCTGAACACCATGTCGGACGTGCGGCCATCCTGGCGCACCTGTCCGTTCACCCGGCACACCACCCGCAGGTCCGCGGGGGACAGCCCCGTCACGGCCCAGGGGCCCGCGCAGGCGAAGGTGTCGTAGCCCTTGGCGCGGGTGTGCTGGATTTCCTTGCGCTGGATGTCGCGCGCGGTGACGTCGTTGAAGCAGGTGAGGCCCCAGATGGCGCGCGCGGCGGTGGCCTCGTCGGCGTTCTTCAGGCGCTCACTGATGACGAGCGCCAGCTCCGCTTCGTAGTGCACCTCCTGGCTCGCCTTGGGGAGGCGGATGGGAGCGCCGGGGCCGTTGAGCGCGGTGGAGGGCTTGGTGAAGATGAGAGGCTCCGTGGGGATGGGCTTGCCCATCTCCTCCGCGTGCTTGCGGTAGTTCTGGCCGATGCAGACGACCTTGGACGCGTCCGAAGGCGTGAGCAGCGTGAGCCCCTGGAGCGAGCGGCGCAGGCCGGTCTCCTTGCCGCCGGCCCACGGCGCGGCGGTGAGCACCACCACCTCGTTGCCGTCGACACGGCCATGGCTGGCGCGGCCCTCGACCTGGAAGCGGCAGTAACGGGCGGTCATGTCTTCCCCTGGAGGCCGAGCACGTCGGCCATGTCATAGAGTCCCGGAGCGCGGCCCGCCACCCAGCGCGCGGCCCTCAGCGCCCCTTGCGCGAACTGATCACGGTTCGTCGCGCGGTGGGTGAGCTCGATGCGCTCGCCCTCTCCGAAAAAGTAGACCGTGTGTTCGCCCACGACGTCCCCGCCGCGCAGCGCCTGCACGCCAATCTCACCCGGCGGGCGGGCGCCCGTCTGCCCCTCGCGCGCAAAGGTGAGGTCGTCCTTCGAGCGGCCCAGCGCGTCCACCAGCACCTCCGCCAGCTTGAGCGCGGTGCCGCTGGGCGCGTCCTTCTTCATGCGGTGGTGCGCCTCCAGCACCTCCACGTCGAACGACGGGCCCAGCACGCGCGCCAGCTCCGCCGCCATGCGGATGACCACGTTCACGCCCACGGACATGTTGGGCGCCGCGACGATGGGAATCCTCTTCGCGTGCGCCTCCAGCTGCGCGCGCCCCTCCGGCGTGAAGCCCGTGGTGCCCACCACCAGCGCCACGCCGCGCTCGGCGCAGACCTTCGCGTGGTGCAGCGTGGCCTCCGGGCCGGTGAAGTCCACCACGACGTCCGCCTTCGCGCCGTCCAGCGCGCGGCCCAGGTCGTCGTGCGCGAGCAGGTCCAGCGGAGAACCCAGCCGGGCCACGAGCCCCGCGTCCTGCCCTGAAAGGGGGCTGCCCGGGCGCACCGTGGCGCCCACCACCGGGAGGTCGCTGGCGGCCTTCGCCAGGCGCACCAGCGTGCTGCCCATGCGGCCGGAGATGCCGGTGATGACGGTGCGGGTCATGGCGCGCGCTCCCTTCAGGCCTTCAGCAGGCCCAGCCCGGACAGCTCGGCCTTCAGCTTCGCGGCGTTCGCCTCGCCCATGGGCACGAGCGGCAGGCGGATTTCCGGACCGAACAGGCCCATCAGGTGCAGCGCCCACTTCACCGGGATGGGGTTGGGCTCCACGAAGAGCAGCCGGTGCAGCGCGTTCATCCGCACCTGGAGGCCGCGCGCCTTCGCGATGTCGTGGCTCCGCGCCGCCGCCACCAGGTCCGCCATCATGCGGGGCGCGACGTTGGCGGACACGGAGATGACGCCCTTGCCGCCGCACGTGATGAAGGGCAGAACCGTGAAGTCGTCGCCGGACAACAGCGTCATCCGGTCGCCGCACTTCTCCACCAGGTCCACCGCGCGGATGAGGCTGCCCGTGGCCTCCTTCAGCGCCACGACCTCCGGGAGGTCACACAGCTGGAGCACCGCCTCCGGCAGCAGGTCCACGCCCGTGCGGCCCGGCACGTTGTAGGCGATGAGCGGGAAGCCCGGGTGCGCCTTCGCGATGGCGCGGTAGTGCTCCACCAGCCCCGCCTGCGTGGGCTTGTTGTAGTAGGGCGTGACGATGAGCGCGCCGTCGGCGCCCACCTCGCGCGCGCGGCGCACGGACTCAATCGTCTCGCGCGTGCTGTTGCTGCCCGCGCCCGCCACCACCGGCACCCGGCCCTTCACCTCGTCCACGACGACGGCGATGGCGCGCGCGCGCTCGTCCGCGTCCATGGTCACGGCTTCGCCGGTGGTGCCCATGGGCAGCAGCACGTTCGTGCCGCCGTCCAGCTGGAAGCGCACCAGGGCCCGGAAGGCAGCCTCGTCCAGCGCGCCGTCGTGGAACGGAGTGGCCAGCGCCGTCATGGAGCCTTCGAAGGTCTTCATGTCGGCGCTTATACGTTCAGGCCCGCTCACCGCGCCAGAGGTCCTCGACGCGCTCGCGCTCCCGCACGACACGCCAGGCCGCTCCGTCCACCAGCACCTCCGCCGGCCGGGGCCGCGAGTTGTAGGTGGAGGCCATGCTCATCCCGTAAGCCCCGGCGCTCATGAAGGCGTACAGGTCGTCCTGGCGGGGCAGCACCAGGGGGCGCGCCCGCGCGAGCACGTCCGTGGACTCACACACCGGCCCCACGACGTCCACCTCCACGTCCCGGCCGCGGCGCTTCACCACCGGCCGCAGGTCGTGGTGCGCTTCGTAGAGGGCCGGGCGCAGCAGGTCGTTCATGCCCGCGTCCACCACCACGAAGGTCCGCGCTTCGGTGGGCTTCCGGTACAGCACGCGCGTGAGCAGCACGCCCGCGTTGCCCACGAGCGCCCGCCCGGGCTCCAGGAGCAGCGTGGCCCCCGTGCCTTCCGTCGCGTTCAGCACCGTGCGCGCGTACTCCTGGGGGCTGGGCGGCGTCTCATCCGAATAGGTGATGCCCAGCCCGCCGCCCACGTCCAGGTACTCCAGCGCGTGGCCCCGGGCCTTGAGCGTGACGTAGAGGTCCGCCACCTTGGTGAGGGCGGCCTTCATGGGGGCGGTGCGCGTGAGCTGCGAGCCGATGTGGCAGTCCAGCCCCAGCGCCTTCAGCCCCTTCAGCTTCTTCGCCTTCGCGTAGAGGGCGACCGCCTCCTCGAAGGGCACGCCGAACTTGGACGTCTTCAGGCCGGTGGAGATGTAGCGGTGCGTCCTCGCGTCCACGTCCGGGTTCACGCGAAGCGCGAACGGCGCGCGCTTGCCCAGCTTGCGCCCCACGGCATCCAGCGCCTCCAGCTCCTCCGCGCTCTCCACGTTGAAGAGCAGGAGGCCCTGGGACAGCGCCTGGGCCATCTCATCCGGCGTCTTGCCCACGCCCGCGAACACGGTCCTGCCCGGTCCGCCGCCGGCCTGCCTCACGCGCGCCAGCTCGCCGCCGGACACGATGTCGAAGCCGCTGCCCAGCCGGGCGAAGAGGCCCAGGATGGCCAGGTTGGAGTTGGCCTTCACCGAATAGCAGATGAGGTGCTTCTGCCCCTGGAACGCCTCCGTCACCGCCTGGAAGCGCTCCGTGAGCGCGGCGGTGGAGTAGACGTACGTGGGGGTGCCCACCGCGTCAGCGATGGCGGGCAGCGGCACCTGTTCCGCTTGCAGCACGCCCTTGTGGTGGTGGAAGACGCTCACTCGGGCAGCCCTGCGTCCGAGGTGGACGGCGGCACCGTGGGGCCCGAGGGCTCCACGGGTCCGCGCGGCGATTGCTGCGCGGGCACCGTCTCCGCGGTGGGCGCGGGCAGCGGCGCGGGACGGGGCGCGCGGGGGCTGCCCTTGATGCCGCACGCCACCAGCGCGAACGTCAGGCTGATGGCGGCGCACAGCCGCGGGAGGGAGGAGCGCATGGACTAGAACCGGATGGCCAGCATGCCGCGGATGGCGTGCGCGGTGCTGAGCTCCTGGCCCGGCAGGCCCGTGTCCTTCAGGCCGTCCAGCGGGAAGAGGATGCCGTAGTCGATGCCCGCCACGAAGCCGTCCTCGGTGATGTAGCGCGCGCCGATGTCCGCCTCCAGGCCCAGCGCATTGCTGGTGAAGGACGGCGTGGACTCCGAGTAGAACGCCTGCGAGTAGATGACGCTGCCGTAGACATCGAAGCCCTCCGCGATGGAGTACTTGAGGCCCGGCTTCACGTAGAACGCGTCCGTGACGCCATTGAGGATGGACCGCCACAGGATGACGTCCACGCGGTAGTCGCGGTTGAAGCGGAAGTTGCGGATGGCGTTGTCGCTGCAGCCGCCGGTGTCGCAGCGGTACTGACGCCCCTCCACGTCGCCCGGCGCGGTGTTGCCGTCCGAGCCCGAGCCCGGGCGGCCCGGGTAGTTGCCGAAGCCCGGCGCCTTGTCACCGGACGCGAAGCCCATCTCGATGCCCAGGTGCAGCTTGTTCTCGATGACGTGGAACTCCGTCTGGAGCACGCCGCCGAACTGCGCGATGCGCAGCGACTGGGTGGTGGGGTCGTTGGCCGTGAGCGCGCGCCCGTCGATGGTGCCCAGCTGCGCGGCGAACTCCGCCTCGATGCGGAACTTCTTCTCCTCGTACTTGAACCACAGGTCCGGGATGTAGAGCGTGCCGCCGCGCGGGACGAACGCCGGCGTGGTGACGGTGGTGGGGTTGGAGGGGTTGGCGTCCTCGAAGGGGACGCCCGTCTCCGTCAGGGTGGAGTACCGCTGCGTGCGGTAGGTGAAGTACAGGCCGTAGTTGAGGACGCCCTGGTTGTTGTCCAGCTTGGCCTTCTGCTGCTGGTCGGTGTCGCGCCGCGCGATGGCCAGCACCAGGCTGTGCGCGTCGTCGGACTGGGTGAGGTCCACCGGCTCGCCCAGGGCGTTGGCCTTCTCCGTGGACAGCCCCTCCGAGTTGAAGTCCAGCATGGGCGTCACGTACCAGCCGGCGAACGGCTCGGTGACGAACTGGATGCGGTCCACCGTGTCGCCGTAGTCGCAGTCCAGGCAGTTGCCGTCGTTGCGCAGCATGCCCAGGCCCCAGTGGCTGCCCATGCGGCCGAAGCGCAGGATGCCCACGGGCGTCGTCACCTCGCCGTACGCGCGGCGGACATGGACGGAGTCCTTGAACGCGTTGACGGCGGAGTTGGACGGGGACTGGTTCTCGGAGAAGAGCGTGAAGTTGTTGCGCCCATCCCCGCTGTAGGCGCTGTCCGGGTTGGAGCCCAGCAGGATGTTGTCCAGCGCGTCCACCTGCGCCTTGATGCGCACGTCCTCGGAGACGTTGAAGGACGGGTCCAGGCGGAAGCGCATGTTGGCGCCCGCCTGGGTCTGCTCGGCGGCGGAGCGCGGCGAGCGCGTCCACAGCTGGCGGCCCAGGGGCGTGCCGGAGGGCAGCGCGGGCTTGCCCAGGTCGAACTTGTAGAAGAGCGTGGGGCGCACGCGCAGGTAGCCGTCCAGCGTGAACAGCTCCAGCTTGCGCTTCTCCTCCGTCCACTCCTCCTGCCAGTCATTGTTGGCCACGGCCTGGGTGGCCGTCTGGGCGCGGATGTCCTCGCGCAGCTCCTGCCGCGTGGCCTCCAGGCGCTGCTCCAGTTCCTCGCGGCTGACGGAGCCTTCGGAGGCGGGGGCGGGGGAAGCGGCGGCCGGGGCCGCGG
>NZ_RAWC01000161.1:0-20665 GCF_003611685.1 Corallococcus sp. CA049B
CCCGCCGTCCGCCTCCTCGTCCTCTCCCTGCTCGCCTCCGGGTTTCCGGCGCTCGCCGCCACGCCCACCGCCTCCTCCGCCGTGCTCCAGGGAGAGCTGGCGCCGCTGAAGGTCGCGCCCGTGGACGGGCCGCGCCTGGCGCTGCAACCCTCCAACCCCAAGCCGGGTGATCCGGTGCTGGTGACGGTGAGCGGCGCGTCCTCGCTGCCCACGGGGAGCATGGCGGGCCGCCCCTTGCGCTTCTTCGCGTGGAACAACGGCTACGCGGCCCTCACCAGCCTGCCGGTGGAGCAGGCGGAAGGCACCGTGGCGGTGGACGTCACGGCCCCCGGGCGCGGCCTGCCGGTGCTGCTGTCCGGCGTGCTCAACGTGGGCGCGCCGGGCTTCCGCGAGCGCGAGCTGCGCGTGGCCAACAAGTACGTGAAGCCGCCCAAGGCGGTGAAGGCGCGCATGGAGGCGGACCGCAAGGCGTTCGCCGCGGCGTTCGCGCAGCCCTTCGTCACGCCGCTGTTCGGCCAGAACTTCGCCTGGCCGCGCGAGGCCACGGTGACGGCGCCCTTCGGCGACCGCCGCTCGTTCAACGGCAAGCTGCAGACGCAGCACTTCGGCGTGGACCTGGATGGCGCCACGGGCTCGCCGGTGGTCGCCGCCAACGACGGCACGGTGGTGATGTCGCGCGACAACTACGCGTCCGGCAACACCGTGCTCGTGCACCACGGCGCGGGGCTCTACACCGCGTACTTCCACCTGTCGCGCATCGACGTGAAGGACGGCGCGAAGGTGAAGCAGGGAGAGCCGCTGGGCCTCGTCGGCAGCACCGGCCGCGTCACCGGCCCGCACCTCCACTGGGGCGTGAAGGCGGATGACCGCTGGGTGGATGGCCAGACGCTGCTCAAGCTGGACTTCACCGGCGCTCCGGAAGCGCCGGGCGTGGCCACCAACGCGCCCGGCCTGGGCAACCCGTAGCGCGCCGCGCGGCCTGCTTCAGCCGCGCTTGGGCGTCCGGGGCTTGGGCGCGGCCTTCTCCCGCTTCGGCGGGGCCGCGTCCTGCGGCTCATCACCCCGCGGAAGCTCGTGCGGCGTGGATGCGTGCTTCGTGGTTTCCGCCTTGGAGGACGCGCCGCTCAGCAGCACGCCGTGGAGGAACGAGTCGGCGATCTGCGCCTTGGCGCGCTCGAGCATCACCGTGTCGCGCGCGTCCGCCAGCCCCACGACGAAGGCGGTGAGCCCCATTTCGATGGAGCCGAAGAGCAGCGCGGACGCGAGCAGCGGATCCACGTCCGGGCGCAGCTCCCCCGATTCCTTCGCGCGGGTGAACATCTGCGCGCTCAGGCGGATGACGTCCACGAAGGCCGTCTGCCGGTTGATGCGGGCTCCGGCCGGTGAGCGGGCAATCTCAAGAATCAGCACCTTCACCGCGCGGGGATCCACGCGGTAGGCCTCGAAGGCCACGTCCGCGATGCGGCGGACCTTCTCCACCAGCGGCCCCTCGCTCTCCGCGACGGCGCGCGCACGCGCGATGAAGCCGCTCCAGCCCGTCTCGAAGACGGTCTCCAGCAGCTCATCCTTGTTCTTGAAGTAGTGGTAGACGAGCCCGTACGCGACGCCCGCCTCCTTGGCGACGTCCGCGATACGGCAGCCGTGGTAGCCCTTGCGGGCGAACACGTCGATGGCGGCCCGCAGGATGGTGCGGCGGCGCTCGCTCTCCCGCGTCCCGCTCTCCGGCGCCGTCTTCTGCTGGCCCACGCGTCCTCCCACGGCTGGTTGATTCAAGAATCAGCCAGCCACGCTACGGACGCGGGGCTCCGGGGTCAATCCTTACGTGGGGCCCTCCGCCGCGCCCGAGGGGGAGGCGGGCGGAAGGGACACGCACGGGGAAGGGCCCTCCCCGGGAGGGGACTCAGGCCGCCGAGCCGTTGAACATCACGCGGGCCACGCCGAGCAGGCGGTCCACGTCACGCGCGTTGAGGCCGCGCGCACGGGCGAAGTCCGACAGGGGACGCAGCAGGTCCTCCGTCTGGGCGGGCGTCTGCTCGGTGCCCGTGAAGAGCTCCCCGAGGCTGACGCTGAGGGCGTTGGACAGGGCCGCCAGGGTCTCCACGTGGGGCACGCGCTCGCCGCGTTCGATCATCGACAGGAAGGACACGCTGATCTGCGCTCGCTCCGCGAGCTCCTCCTGCGTCCATCGCTCCGGGCGCTGCGTGCGAAGCTCGCGAATGCGCTGGCCAATTCTTTTTCCGAGATCCGACACGAAGTACTTCTCCTCTAGGGGGGATGTTTCCGAGGTGTGTGCAACGCTCGCGTACGGCGGGTGATTCCTATCCACCCGACCCGAAGGATCCGAATCCGGCCACACTCAAGTTCACGCCGGCGAATTCCGGCGTCTGATTGCGCCGCAGGATCACCACCCCCTCGATGCGCCAGCAGTCACAGGCGGGTCCATACGACACGCCGAAGGTCTGCTGTGCGAGGGGCTGACTTTCCTGGGTTGTCGAATCCTTATAAAGCGGCTGCACAAGTGCTTCGTATCGCAACCCGAGCCCGAATCCGAGCTTGATTCGCGTACCGACAGTGAGAGCCTGTGCCCGTTCGGTCGGAGAGGGGTCGAGTTGGTCAGGGTGGGACGGGAGGGGACGAGGTGCGTCTCCCACCAGCATGTCCAATCCCCGGCGCGCGAAATCGGGTCCTTGTGCCAGAGGATCCAACCCACGATCAATTGACAATTGTTTCACGGCCAGCAGGTCGTCGTAGCGCGCGTACAGCGCATTGCCCTTGCCGTTGTCGATGGTGAAGTCGGCGGACAGCTGGGTGATGTCGAGCGTCGTCGGGTCCATGCGCACGAGCCCGCCCGCGGTGATGACGCCGGCGCTGGCGGACAGGCGCGCGAAGGTGTCGCGCAGCACGCTGCCCTGCACGGTGTCCCGGCCCGCGACGGGCGCGACGCGCGACAGGTCGAAGCCCTGGCCGATGCGCAGGCGCAGCGGTTCGCGGGTCGTGGGCCCCTTGCGCACGCGCAACGTCTGGTCCACGGCGACCACGGCGTGGAGGAAGCCGCGCACGCTGCCGTCGGACTGGAGCGGCACCGCGGAGTCCCACTCGTCATAGATGAGCGGCACGGTGCTGGTGCCGATGCCGTTGAGGGCGGTGAGCCCGTGGCCCCAGCCGCCGGGCACGTAGCGCAGGTTCACCGACGGGGACAGCGTGTGCCGGTAGAGCGTGTCCCGGTCCGCGAAGGTGCGCGCCAGCTGCGAGTCCAGCACCAGGTCCGCCAGCGCATAGCCGCGCGCGGCGGTGCGGCCGGAGACCTCGCCCACGGACACGTCCTGGCGAAGCCCCACGGAAGGCGTCAGCCGGCCCCAGTTGCCCAGCCCGTAGGACGTGGACAGGCGCGAGGCCAACGCCACGCGGTCACGGCCCTCGCGCTCGGTGGGGTCCAGGCGGCCGTTGCCCTCCAGCTCATCGACCACGGCCGCGCCCTCCGGAGGCGTGCCCTCGGGGCGCCAGTAGCCGTTGAGCGAGTAGAGCCCGTCGGAGCCGTCGTCCGCGAAGCCGCCGCTGCGCAGCGGGGCCAGCCGGGAGTACTCCACCTGCATTCCGCCCATCACGCGCCCGCCGAAGAGGGGCCGCTGCGGCAGGGCCAGGGTGATGCCCGGCAGGCGCTGGAACGTCGTGGGACCGTGGGGGGTCCTGGCGACGTTGTCGTCCGTGGCCTCGGCGGGGATGGTGTTCGTCTGGAAGAAGCGGAACGGGTAGCGCAGGTCCTGGCGCAGCGACACGTCCAGCCCCAGGTAGCGGTCGTCGCGGCGCTGGTACACCACGGCGGTGCTGCGCAGGTAGTTGGTGTTCTGCACCAGCAGGTCGGCGGTGAGGTCGCGCGTGTAGAAGCCGTCCGACACGAAGTACGCGTCCACGCGGTCGTGCCAGCCGTCGCCCATGTCCTGCGTGTGCTGCCAGGACGCCTCGCCGCGCAGGCCCCGCTTGTCGTCCAGGATGGCGCCGGAATCGGTGCCCCCTTCGCGCATGAACACGAAGGTGGTCGGATTGAGCCGGGGCCGCAGGTCGTAGAGGAACCCCAGGGTGGCGCGGCCCCGGGTGCGGTCGCTGGGGACGTAGCGGAATTCGGTGAGCAGCCGCGGTCCCTTCACGCCGTTGAGACGGGGCTCGAAGATGGGGTTGCCCGCCGCGTCCACCTGGAGCGTGTCCAGGTCACTGCTCCCCGTGTAGATGCCCGGGGTGAAGGTCAGGTCGTAGCTCTCCCCCAGCGTGAGGAAGACGGGCTGTTCCAGCGAGAAGCCGTTGAGGCCGGAGTTGGCCGGGCGGGGGATGAGCAGGCCGGAGCGGCGCTCAGCCAGGGGCAGGTACAGCCACGGCAGCGCGAACACCGGCACCGAGCGCACGTACACCACGGGCCAGGTGAGGATGGCGCGCTCGCCCATCTTCACGTTGGCCTCCTTCGCCTCCACGCGCCAGCCAGGCTCACCCGGGCCGCACTGGCACGGGGTGAAGGCCAGGCCGTCCACGGAGAAGGCCGTCTCCCCGGTGCGGCGGATGCGCGTGCCGCTCATCAGGACGGGCGTCTCCCCCATCTTGCGCAGCTCGTCCGGCGTCTTGGCGGCCTGGAGCGCTTCGGGGGTGACGCCCTTCTTCTGCATGAAGAGGCCGCCCTTCACGTTGGCCTCGTTGGAGCGCAGGTCCACGCGCACGTCGTCCGCGATGGCGGCCATCAGGCCGCTGACGAACATCACGTTGCCGGTGGCGGTGGCCACCTGCGTGGCCTCGCTGTACGTCACTTCATCCGCGCGCAGCACGTTGGGGCCGCTGCGCAGCTCGCAGTGGCCCCGGGCGGTGAGGATGTCGTTCTCGAAGACGACGTAGTCGGCGGCCAGCTCCACGACCTCGCCGGTGGGGAGCTCCACCTGCGTGGCCAGCGGAATCTGGGCCGACACCCAGAGCGTCAGGACGACCGGGGCAAGGAAGGTCATGCGGGAGGCGTGGGCGGTGGGCGCCGTGCCGGCAACGGCGCCCGCTCCGTCCTACCGGCCCGGGCGCGGGAAGTCGAGGGTGATGAGGCCGCCTTCCTGGCGTGTCTCATAACGAACCCCCTGCTTCAGCTGGATGACGACGCGCACCGTCTGGCCCGCGCCGGAGAACGCCTCCACCCGCGACACGGCCGACGGGAAGAAGTGCGTGTCCAGGGGCAGCGTGTTGTTGGACTCCACCACGCGCGTGTTCTCCAGCTCCAGGACCACCTGCTTGCCGGAGCCGTTCACCGTGTAGCGCACCGGCTCGTTGGTGCGCACGAAGACGCGAGAGCTGTCCGGCTGCTGCTGGAAGCCAATCTGCGTCATCGTCTTGCGGCGCGACGACACCGCGCCCCCGCCGCTCTCACGCGACGCGGCCGCGGCGCTGCCCTGGCTGGGGCGGGCGCGCGACTCACGGGCCGCCACGGCCTGCTCGCGGCGCTCACGGGCCTCCGCCGCACGCTGGCGCTTCTCCTCGGCGGCGGCCTCGCGGGCCGACTGCTGCTCCTCGCGGCGGGCCTGCGCGGCGGCCTGGCGCTCCTCGTCCTTCTGGCGCTTCGCCTCGGCGGCGGCCTGCGCGGCGGAGCGCTTCTCTTCCGCGGCCGTCTTCGCGGCGGCCTGGCGCTCCTCGGCGGCGGCCTGCGCGGCTGCGCGCTTCTCATCCGCGGCGGCCTGGGCGGCGGCCTTCGCCTCCTCCTCCCGCTGGCGCTTCTGGTCGGCGGCGGCCTGGGCGGTGGCGCGGCGCTCATCCTCTGCGCGCTTCGCGGCGGCCCGGGCCTCCTCCTCCTGGCGCTTGCGCTCCGCGGCGGCGGCCTGCTCCGACGCGCGGCGCTCCTCGTCCTGGCGCTTCGCGGAGGCCTGGGCCTCCTCCTGGCGCTTCTTCTCCGCGTCCGCATCCGCCTTGGCGCGGGCGGCGGCCTCGGCGGCGGCCTTCTCCTGGGCCTCCCGGTCCGCCCGGGCGGCGTCGGCGGCGGCCTTCACGGCCTTCTCCTGGGCCTCCCGGTCCGACGCGGCGGCGCGGGCCGCGTCCTGCGCGTTGGCGCCGGCCTGGGTGTTGGC
This sequence comes from Corallococcus sp. CA049B, assembly GCF_003611685.1. Lineage (NCBI taxonomy): Bacteria > Pseudomonadati > Myxococcota > Myxococcia > Myxococcales > Myxococcaceae > Corallococcus > Corallococcus sp. CA049B. Next base: position 6,081 of record NZ_RAWC01000161.1, read on the forward strand.
CGCGGTGTCCCCCTGCGCGGGGGCGCCCTGCCCTTCCGCGGGAGTGAGCTGCGCGACGGCCGCGCCGCCACCGCTGCCCAGGACCTTCACCACCAGCTTGTTGCCGGAGGTCTGGATGTCCGTCTCCACCTCGCGCTCATAGCCGATGAGGATGCGCGCGATGGACGAGGACTCCGTGCCATAGGCCTGCGTGCGGATGCCCGTCACGGTGCCGTTGCCCACGGGCAGCTCCTCCGGCACGTCCTTGAAGACGGCGCCGGACACGTCGATGACGAGCCGGGGCGGGTCCGTCATGGTGAAGCTGTTGAAGTCCGCCTTCTTGCTGCCGGTGATCTCCACCGTCCCGCCGCTGACGGTGACGGACGTGATGGTGTTGTAGTCCACCGGCTGCTGAGCCAGCGCCACCAGGGGCACCAGCCACAACCCGAACAGCGACACCGCCAAGCCCTTCATCGACCCCTCCCGTGACATGCGTCAGAAGACAGACGCGCGCGAAATTATCACGCACCCGGGAGGCACCAACTTTTCAATCTGGCCGGAACGTCCGCGCTTCAACGCAAGCGCGGCATGGACGGCGAGCGCGTGCGGTGCGTGCGGGTGTACTCGATGAGGTTCTTGATGTCGTAGCAGATCTGCCGGATGTCGTGCCCCATGGTGAGCTCGACGTGGCTGTTGCCCTTCACCGGCCGCCACAGCAGGTACTCGCTCTTCGCGGCGCGGTAGACGCTGCGCGTGGACTCCACGGACGCCAGCGGGTCCATGTCCCCGAAGATGATGGCCATGGGGATCTCAATCTTCCCGAAGCCGCGCTTGAAGTCGTAGTCCGTGCGGTAGCAGACCATCTCGCCCCGGCGGATCCACCGGGCGAACTGTTCAATCACCTTGCGGGGCTCGCGCTCGCCGCCCTCGCGCAGCAGCCACCGGATGTCGTCGCGGCTGACGCGTTCGGTGTTGATGAGCCGGTTCAGCTTGCGCGTGAGACGTTGATACAGCGCGGACTCGTCCGCTTGCGCCAGCTGGCGCTCCACCCACTTGAGCACCACGTCCACCGGCACCGCGTTGAACACGAGCGACCTGGGAGCATCCGGTTCCAGACGCTTCTGGAGCGCGGGGCTGAAGGCGCCCGCCCCCTTCGCCAGGAGCGAGCGGCCCAGCGAGGACGCGCGGCGGTTCAGGTTCAGCCCGCCCAGCGTCATGTCCACCGCGCCCGCGAGCAGCGGCGAGCCGTGCGCCAGCAGGCGCAACAGCGCGAAGCCGCGCCCCAGGTCCGCGGGCGAGCCAATGGTGATGAGCCCCTCGAAGTCGTCGTGGATGCCGGCGTAGCCGTAGCCCAGCATGCCGCCCATGGAGTGGCCGCAGTAGAAGACGCGCTCGCGGCGGGTGATGCGCTTGACGCCGGAGACGGCCGCCGGCAGGTCGTAGAGGAAGTAGCTGTCCAGGTCCCAGCCGTAGTCCAGGTCCTGCGGCAGCGGGCGCTTGAAGCGCTCCGCGCGCTCCTTCTGGAAGGCGATGGAGCTCTTGCCGTGCCCGCGCAGCTCCAGGATGTGGATGTCCACGCCGAAGAAGAGCAGGTTCTTGACGAACTGGCCGCTCGTCCACGTGTGCCGGTTCTGGCTGAAGCCGTGCACCAGCAGCAGCGGCTCACCGAACAGCGGCTGCGCGAACGCCTGTTTCACCGGCCGGTAACGCGTGATGACGAGCGACCAGCCGTCCGCCGTCTCCACCACGTAGTTGGTCTTGGAGTACAGCGCCCGGAAATCGACCTCGTCGACGGTGGGCATCGGAGGTCCAGGGAGCGCTGATCTCCAGTCCGGCAGGCGCATGTCGCAAAGTTACTGCTGATACCGCATCGCGCCAAGGCTTCGGTCGACCCATCGCTTCACGGCGCCTACCAGGAACAGTGAGCCTGTAGCGAGGACCACGCCGTCCGGACGACCCACTGCATCGGCGCTCGCTCCGGCAAGGGCCTCCTCCAGGGAGGAGTGCGCGACGACCCGTGAACACAAAATCCGTGCTTCAGCGAGGTATCGCTCCGGGGCAAGCGAGCGCGGCGTGTCCAGCGGCGTGAGGTGCACGGAGGCCGCCAGCGGAAACAGGGCTCGCATCATCGGCCCCCGGTCCTTGTCCGCCACCACCCCGAACACGAGGTGCAACGGCCGCCCGGCATAGAGCGAGTCCAGGGCCTCCAGCAGCACCGCCACGCCCGCCGGGTTGTGGGCGCCGTCCACCACCACCGTCGGCCCCTGGGACACCTCCTCCAGCCGCCCCGGCCAGCGCGCCGTGGCCAGCCCCTCGCGCGCGGCCTCCGGCGTCACCCTCACGCCCCGGGCCTGGAGAGCCTCCAGGCAGGCCAGGGCCACGGCCGCGTTCTGGTGCTGATACGGACCGCGCAGCGCGAGCGTGAGGCCGTCGAGCGACCAGGCGGAGCCGCGATACGACAGCGCCCCATCGGCCCCGGGGACGATGCCGAAGTCGCGGCCCTCCACCTGGACGGGCACGGCCAATTGCTCCGCGCGGCGCAGGAGCGCGTCCAGGGCCTCCGGCTCCTGCCGGGAGAGGACCCCCGGGACACCGGGCTTGAAGATGCCGGCCTTCTCCCCGGCGATCTCCCGGAGCGTGTGGCCCAGGTACTCCATGTGGTCGAACGACACGGGGGTGACGCAGGTGACGACGGGGTTCGCGGCGGTGGTGGCGTCCAGCCGGCCGCCCAGGCCCGTCTCCAGCACGGCCACGTCCACGCGCTCGCGGGAGAAGTGCCAGAGCGCGACCACGGTGCCGAACTCGAAGTACGTCATCGGATCCGACAGCGCGGAGGGGTAGCGCTCCAGGACCTCCAGGATGCGCTGCCCGAAGACGCCGTCCGGGATGTCCTCACCGCGGACGCGGATCCGCTCGTTGACGCGCACCAGGTGCGGGGACGTGTAGAGCCCCACGCGGTGCCCGGCGGCCTCCAGCGCCCTCGCCACGAAGGCGCAGGTGCTGCCCTTGCCGTTGGTGCCGGCGACGTGCAGCGCCGGGTAGTCCCGCTCCGGGTGATCCAGCGCGGCGAGCGCGTCCCTCACCCGCTCCAGCCCCAGCTTGATGCCGGAGGGGTTGAGCGCCTGGAAGAAGCGCAGGGCCTCTTCCGGAGTCCGGGGGGCGGCGCGGGGCGCGTCCATGGGTGGAAGGCCCGCCGCCCTACCCCAGCATGCCGAGGATCTGCCCCAGCTTCGCGCGCAGGTCCTTGCGGTGGACGATGGCGTCGATCATGCCGTGGTCCAGCAGGAACTCCGAGCGCTGGAAGCCCTCCGGCAGCTTCTGGCGGATGGTCTGCTCGATGACGCGCGGGCCGGCGAAGCCGATGAGGGCCTTGGGCTCCGCGAGGATGATGTCGCCCAGCCAGGAGAAGGACGCGGCCACGCCGCCCGTGGTGGGGTTGAGCATCACGGAGACGTACGGCTTGCCGCTGGTGCGGAAGCGGGCAATGGCCGCGGACGTCTTCGCCATCTGCATGAGGGAGAAGATGCCCTCCTGCATGCGCGCGCCGCCGGAGGCGGAGAACACCACCGCGGGGCACTTGAGCTCGAAGGCGCGCTCGAACACGCGCGTGACCTTCTCACCGACGACGGAGCCCATGGAGCCGCCCATGAACTCGAAGACGAAGGAGCCGATGGAGACGGGGTGTCCCTCGATGCGGCCCACGCCGGAGATGAACGCGTCGTTCTCCTCCAGGTTCTTGCGCGTGGACTTGAGCCGGTCCTTGTACTTCTTGGAGTCGGTGAAGCCGAGCGGGTCCTGGGGCTCCAGCTCCTTGTCGAACTCCTCGAAGGAGTCCGGATCCAGCGTGGCGGCGAGGCGCGCGCGAGCCGTCCAGGCGTGGTGGTGCTCACAGTGCATGCACACCATCCAGTTCTTCTCGAGCTCCTGGCGGTAGATGATCTCGTCGCACTGCTCGCACTTGGCCCAGAGGCCCTGCATGCGGGAGGGCTGGGGCTCGGCGGCTTTCTCTTCGTCGACGGCGATGCGGGGCTTCTTGGAGAACCAGGCCATGAGGCCCGGGGGTTAATCCGCCGGCCCCTGGCCGTCAATACCCGCGTACGCCGCGCCGCGGCACGTCCCTAGAACTGGAACGTCTCGCCCAGCTCCAGGACGTTCACGGGCAGCGGGGCCAGCTCCTTCTTGAGCTGGGTCACGAAGGCGGGCTTCAGGTGGTAGAGCATCACCTGCGCGCCGTTGCGCTCGAACTTGCGCAGCTCCGAGCCCACGGTGGCGGGCGTCAGGTGGCCGGAGATGTCCGCCAGGGCCTGGAGGCTGTTGGGGAAGCTGGTCTCCAAGAGCAGCGCCTTCAGGTTCTTCGTGGCGTTGAGCGCCTTCCACAGCTTGTCCGTGGGGCCGGTGTCGCCGCTCATGGCCAGCGCCGACTTCCCGTCGCTGATGATGAAGGCGCACGACTCCACGGGGTGGCTCACCGGCACGCTCTTCACGGTGTAGGGGCCCACCTGGAAGGTGCTGCCGGCGCGGAAGGTCTTGATGGCCAGGACGGGCTTGTGGCGCGTGGGGATGCGCGTGAAGTCCGGCCACAGCGCGTTGTTGAACATGTTCTCGCGCAGCGCTTTCGCGCACTCGCGGGAGGCATGGATGGTGACGGGCTTGTCCCTGCGGCCGATGACCAGGTCGGCCAGCAGCGGCAGGTCCTTCACGTGGTCGAAGTGGCTGTGGCCGACGAGGATGTCGTCCACCTTGCAGAGCTGATCCAGCGAGAGCGTGCCGGTGAGTGCGCCCGCGTCGAGCGCGAGCACGTCGTCCACGAGGAAGCAGGTGCTCCTGCACGTGGGAAGCTCGCCGCCGTGGCACCCGAGGACTTGCAGCTTCACGCTAGAGGTCTCCGAACTTCCACTTCATCTCGAGGTAGTTGAGGAAGTCATGCAGGCGGGCCGTGTCATACACGGTCACCCGGTCACCGCTGCGCTCGATGAGGCCCGCGCGCTCCAGGCGCTCCAGCATGCTGCGCACGGCGGGCTCGCCCACGCCAATCTGCCGGGGCATCTCCCGGATGGCGAAGTCCACCTCCACGCCCTCCTCCAGCGGCCGGCCGCGCGTCTGGCAGGCCTGGAGGATTTGATGCACGACGCGGCTGGCGGGGTCGCCGTGGAGCAGGTTTTCAATCTGGGCGTCCGCCTCGGAGAGGCGCTCGGCCAGCTTCTTGATCATCCGCACGGCGATCTCCGCGTTGCCGCGGATCATCGCCTCGAAGGTCTTGGGGTCGATGACGAGCAGCTTCGCGTCGTCATGCACCACGGCGGAGGCGTTCCGGGGCTTGTTGGAGATGATGGCCATCTCGCCGAAGAATTCGCCCGGGCCCAGGACCGCGAGCACCTTCTCCACGTCGCGCACGCGCTTGGAGATGGCGATCTTCCCGGACTGGATGACGAACATCTCCTTGCCGATCTCTCCCTCGCGGAAGAGCTCGGTGCCCTTGGGGAACTCCTTGCCAAAACGTTGAAAGAGGGTTTCCTCGGCGCCCATCTGGCCCGCGAGTCAATCAGCCCCCACCCCACCGGTCAAATATCCCAGACCGATATCGTGCGGGCGCCCGGGGGCAGCGCGCCGCCGCAAACCCGACACGTCGCTTCCGAGGCCCGAGACAGGGGCCCCCGGGAGGGATACAAGGCCGGCCCGTGGGAACGACCTACAAGCAGTCCGGAGTAGACATCGAGGCCGGCGACGCGTTCGTCGAGAAGATCAAGCCCCATGCCGCGCGCACCACGCGCCCTGAAGTCCTGGGCGGAGTGGGTGGGTTCGGCGGCCTGTTCGCACTGCCGCCCGGCAAGTACCAGGCGCCGGTGCTGGTGGCGGGCACGGACGGGGTGGGCACCAAGCTGAAGGTGGCCTTCCTTGCCGGGCGCCACGACACGGTGGGCATCGACCTGGTGGCCATGTCGGTGAACGACATCCTCACCTGTGGCGCGGAGCCGCTCTTCTTCCTGGACTACTTCGCCACGGGGAAGCTGGAGGTGGACGCCGCGGCGGAGGTGGTGAAGGGCATCGCGCTGGGCTGCGAGCAGGCGGGGTGCGCGCTTTTGGGCGGGGAGACGGCGGAGATGCCGGGCTTCTACGCGAGGGGCGAGTACGACGTCGCGGGCTTCTGCGTGGGCGTGGTGGAGCGGTCCGCCATCATCGACGGCAAGACGGTGCAGCCGGGGGACGCGCTCATCGGGCTCACGTCGTCAGGGCTGCACAGCAACGGCTACTCGCTGGCGCGCAAGGTGCTGCTGGACGACGCGAAGCTGCCGCTGGACATGACGCCGCAGGGGCTGGACCGGCCGCTGGGTGACGCGCTGCTGGAGCCCACGCGCATCTACGTGAAGGACGCGCTCGCGCTGTGCCAGGCGGTGAAGGTGAAGGGCATGGCGCACATCACCGGCAGCGGCATCCCGGGCAACCTGCCCCGGTGCCTGCCGGACGGGACGCGCGCGGTGCTGAGCGAGTCCACGTGGAAGAAGCCGGCCATCTTCGACCTCATCGCGAAGACGGGCGGCGTGGCGCGCGACGAGATGTTCAGCACGTTCAACATGGGCCTGGGCCTCATCGTCGTGGTGGCGAAGGAGGACGTGGCGAAGGCGCTGGAGGTGCTGCGCGCCCGGGGCGTGGAGGCGTCCGAGGTGGGCCGGGTGGAAGCGGGCCAGGGCGAGGCCACGGCGGTCATCGACCCATGAGCGCGCGGCGGGCGCGGCTGGGGGTGCTCGTCAGCGGCGGCGGGAGCAACCTGCAGGCGTTGCTCGACGCGGCCGGGCAGGCGGACTTCCCGGCCGAGGTGGCGTGCGTGCTGTCCAACGTGCCCACGGCGTTCGCGCTGGAGCGCGCCCGGAAGGCAGGCGTGCGCGCGGAGGTGGTGGACCACAAGGGCTTCGGGTCGAAGGCGGACTTCGAGGCGGCGGTGCTCGGCGTGCTGGCGGACGCGGGCGTCGAGTGGGTGTGTCTGGCGGGCTTCATGCGGCTGGTGAGCGCGGACTTCCTGAGGCGCTTCCCGGGGCGAGTGCTCAACATCCACCCTTCCCTGCTGCCGGCGTTCCCGGGCCTGCATGCGCAACGGCAGGCGCTGGAGCGCGGCGTGAAGGTGGCCGGGTGCACGGTGCACTACGTGGACGCGGGCACGGACACGGGCCCCATCATCGCGCAGGCGGCGGTGCCCGTGCTCCCGGAGGACGACGAGGCGAGCCTCAGCGCGCGCATCCTCGCGGAGGAGCACCGGCTGTACCCGTTGGCCGTGCGGCTGGCGGTGACGGGCGCGGTGTCGCTGGACGGGACACGCACGAAGGTGGACGCGAGGGTGACGGGTGACGGCATGGCGCTCCGCAGCCCGGGTGCCCCGAAGTGACGAAGGCAGGAGCACCGCCGCATGCCGCGCCCGAAGTGACGAGCGCGGCCGAGCAGGCGCCCTCGGATCAAAGCGGGGCGTCAGCCCGCGATGCTCGCCGAGAAGCCCTGCGCGCGGCCCCCACGGTGATGGTCAGCGCGTGCCTGCTGGGCGAGGCGTGCCGCTACGACGGACGCTCGCAGCGTTCGGAGCGCGTGCTCGCGGCGCTTGAGGGCAAGGCCGTCATCCCCATCTGCCCGGAGGCCGCCGCGGGCCTGGGCATTCCGCGTCCCCCCGTGGATCTCGCGGGTGGCACGGGCGTGGACGTCTGGGCCGGCCGTGCGCGGGCCGTCACGCGGGAGACGCGCGAGGACCGCACCGCCGCGTTCCAGGACGGCGCCCGGCAGGCCCTGGAGGCTGCCCGGCGGTTCGACGTCACGGTGGCGCTCCTGAAGGAGAAGAGCCCCTCGTGCGGCAGCCAGCGCGTCTACGAGACGGGCGTGCTGCGCCCGGGTGAAGGCATCACCACCGCGCTGCTTCGCGCGGACGGGCGCACCGTCGTGAGCGACGAGGACCTGTAACCGTCCCCGCGCGCGTTGATCAGCCTGGCGCGGGCAACACCAGCTCGTCACCCTGCCGGGGCGCGAAGCACGCCTCCACCTCCGCGTCGCCCACCTCCGCGAGCGTGGCCGGCCTCCAGCGCGGCTTCTGATCCTTGTCCACCAGCACCGCGCGGATCCCCTCCTGGAAATCCGGCCGCTGCGTCAGCGCCTGGCTCAACCGGTACTCCATGCGCGCCGTCGCGTCGTAGTCCTGGCCTCGCCCGATGCGCAGCTGCCGCAGCGTCACCCGCAGGCTCGTGGGCGACATGCGCAGCAGCGTCGCGCGAGTCTCCTCCGCCCACGTCGTCCCCTCACGCTCCAGCGCCGCGAGGATGTCCTCCACGCGGTTCCCCTGGAAGCACCGGTCGATGACCTCCGCTCGCGCGGCGAGCCCCGAGGCACCCGCGTCCTGATGGAAGCCCCGCAGCACGCGCGCCGCCACCTCGCGCCCCGGCCCGCTCCAGTCCGCGGCCTCCAGCGCCCCCACCACGTCCTCCAGCCGCGAGGACTCCACCCGATGCGTCGCGTACCCCAACCACAGCGCATCCGCCGCGTCAGCTCGCGCGCCGGTGAGCCCCAGGTACGTCCCTGCCTCGCCTGGGAAGCGCGGGAGGAACCAGCCACCGCCCACGTCCGGGAAGATGCCGATGGCCGTCTCCGGCATCGCGAGCACCAGCTTCTCCGTCACGACCCGGAAGGCCCCGTGAACGGACAGCCCCAACCCACCGCCCATGCAGATGCCGTCCACCAGCGCGATGAACGGCTTGGGGAAGTGGTGGATCCGATGGTTGAGCGCGTACTCCGCACGGAAGAACTCGCGCGACAGGGATGCGTCCGACCGTGCGGCCGAACTGGCCACCGCGCGCACGTCTCCTCCCGCACAGAAGGCCCGGCCTCCAGCGCCGCGGATCACCACCGCCTTCACGGACGGATCCGCCGCCCAGGTGTCCAGCCGGGGATGCAGCGCGCGGCACATCTCCAGGGAGAGCGCGTTGAGCGCCTTCGGTCGGTTGAGGGTGACCAGGCCCACGGCCCCCCGAGTCTCCTGCAGCACGTCCTCGCTCATGCCGTGGGGGATATCAGCCCGGAAGGGGCTCGCATGGGAGATTCAGGGGTGACATGGCGGCGGAAATCGGTATTGGGGAGAACATGACCTCCGCAGCCGCCCCCCTGCTCGCCGCCGTCTTCGACATGGATGGCACGCTCGTCGACAACATGGACTTCCACAACCGCGCCTGGGTGACGCTCGCCCGGAAACTCGGTCTGGATGGCCTGACCGCGGAACGCTTCCAGAACGAGTTCGCGGGAAAGAAGAACGAGGAGATCCTCCCGCAGCTGCTGGGCCGCACCCTCTCCGTCGCGGAGCTGGACGCGCTCGCCGAGGAGAAGGAGTCCCACTACCGCGCCATCTACCGGCCCTACCTGGCGCTGCACCGGGGCGCGGAGGGCTTCCTGCACCGCCTGCGTGACGCGCGGTTGCTCCTGGCCGTGGCCACCGCCGCGCCGCACGACAACCGCGAGCTGGTGCTGGACGGGCTCGCCGTGCGTGCGCTCTTCGCCTGTGTCGTCGGCGCTGAACAGGTGGAGCGCGGCAAGCCCGCGCCGGACATCTTCCTCGCGGCCGCGAAGGCCCTCCAGGTGCCCCCCGAGTCGTGCCTCGCCTTCGAGGACGCCATCAACGGCGTGCTGTCCGCGCGCGCCGCCGGCATGGTCACCGTGGGCATCACCACCACCACGACCGCGGAGGCGCTGAAGAACGCGGGAGCCCACTACACCGCCCCGGACTTCGACACGCTGCCCCCGGAGCTGCTCGCGCGCCTGTTCAAGTCCAGGGTCTGAGGGGGCACATACGCCCCACCCCCGGCACGCCCCAGGGCGCCAAAAGGGCGCCAGACGCGGTGACGTTGTGTAGTGTTCGGCGGCCATGTCGACGTCCGCCGCCAAACTCAAGCTCCCCTCGGGCCCGTCCCGGCACGTGTACGACGTCATCGTGCTGGGCAGCCAGGTCGGAGGCGCGCTCGCCGCCGCGCTCCTGGCGAAGCGCAACCACCGCGTGTTGCTGGTGGAGCACGACGGCATGGGGCCCGGCTACGAGCACGACGGCTTCGTGCTGCCCTACGCCCCCTTCGTCGCGCCGCCCCTCAAGGCGATGCCCGCCGTGGACGAGGCCCTCAACGAGCTGGGCCTGTCCACCGCCATCGGCCGCGCGCTGCGCCCCCACGCGCCGGAGCTCCAGCTGGTGCTGCCCCGGAACCGGGTGGACCTGGTCGGGGACGCCGCCCGCCGCCGCGCGGAGCTGACGCGCGAGTTCGGCGAGGCCGGCGAGGGCATCCAGGGCGCGCTCGCGGGCAGCGCCGCGCAGCACGAGGCCACCGACGCCTTCTTCAAGGCCGGCCCCCAGCTGCCGCCCGACGGCTTCTTCGAGGGCTGGAAGCTCAAGGGGCAGATCAAGGATCACCCGGCCCTGGAGGCCACGCCCCGGATCGCGGGCGAGGAGCCGGCGCTGTCGCTGGTGCGCGGCCTGCTGCCCTTCCTCGTCCACATGGAGAAGCCTGGCGCGCCCCTGGCGCAGACGCGGGCCCTGTCCCAGGTGCTCACCGCGCCGTCCACGTACCCCGGCGGCATGGACGCCCTGCGCGACGTGCTCACCCGGCGCCTGACGGAGCTGGGCGGCGACGTGCTGGGCCGCGACAACCCGGCGGGCTTCATCGTCGAGGAGCTCGCGTTCGACGGCAGCAAGTTCTCCGGCGTGAAGCTGGTGCGCTCGGACACGCTCTACCGCGCGTCGTGCCTGGTGACGGCCACGGACTCCGGGGCGCTGCGCCGGCTGGTGACGGACAAGAAGCACCACCGCGGCCTGCTGGAGCACCTGGATCAGTCCAACATCAAGTCGCTGCTCTTCAGCGTGAACTGGGTGGTGCCGGAGGCGGCGCTCCCGCGCGGCATGGGCGAACTGGTGCTCGTGGACACGCAGGACGCGGAGCTGGGCCCGCTGCTCGTGCAGCAGCACCCGGCGCGCACGGCCGCGGCCTCCGGGCACAAGGACGTGGAGGGCGTGCGCGTGCTGTGCGCGGGCGCCTTCGTCCCGGCCTCCGCGCGCGAAGAGGGCGAGGAGCACCTCCAGGCGCTGGCGAAGCGCATCGACGAGCACCTGGACCGGCTGATGCCCTTCACGAAGCAGCACCGCGCGCTGCGCTCGGTCCCCTATCTGGACGCCGGGGGAGTGCGCGGCAGCCGGCTCATGCCCCACCCGCTCTACAGCTTCGAAACGGAAGCCTTCCTGGGCGTCACGGGGTTGAAGCAGCGCACGCCCGCGAAGAACGTGATCCTGGCGGGCCGCGAGGTGCTGCCCGGCCTGGGCCTGGAGGGCGAGCTGCTCGCGGGCATGCGGGCCGCGAGGCTGGTTCAGGAGATGTTGAAGAAGAAGGATCCGCTCAAGGGATAGGTCCCGGGTCGGATCCGGCTGGATTTCCGGCCTGTTTCTGGTAGGGTCCGCCGCTCTTTTATGGGCTGCTGTCGAACGCCCCAGTTTTCAAGGAGTTAGCAGTCATGGCGTGGAAGTGCGACCTCTGTGGGAAGCGTCCGCTGGTGGGTAACAACGTCAGCCACGCGAACAACAAGACCAAGAAGCGGACCCTGCCGAACCTGCAGAAGGTGCGCGCGAACGTGAGCGGCAGCATCGAGCGCGTCCTGGCCTGCACCCGCTGCATCAAGGCGGGCAAGGTGACCAAGGCCGCCTGAAGTCCGGGAGCCTTCCGGTGGGCATGACGCGCGCTCGAAAGTCCGCGCTACCGCCCACCGAACGGCTCCATCCCCGTGCGGATGACCTGGACCTCCTCCCTGTCGAGGCGGTCGTCCGACGGTTGCATCAAGAAGACCTGATCGCGCTCCGCGCGGTCCGTGAGGCGTTGCCGTCCATCGCGGCGGCGGCCCGGGCCGTGGCGGAAGCGCTGCGCGCTGGCGGCCGGCTGCTCTACGTGGGCGCGGGAACCAGCGGTCGGCTCGGCGTGCTCGACGCGAGCGAATGTCCCCCCACATTCGGTGTCCCGGCGACGCGGGTCCAGGCGGCCATGGCTGGCGGCCGGCGGGCCCTGACGCGTGCCGTGGAGGGCGCCGAGGACGACGTCGCCGCGGGGGCCCGGGCGGTGCGGGCGTTCCGGGCGACGGCTCGGGACGTGGTGTGCGGCATCACCGCGTCGGCCTCCACGCCCTATGTCCGGGGCGCGCTGGACGAGGCCCGCGAGCAGGGGGCGAGCACGGTGCTGGTGTGCTGCAACCCGCCGGGGCCGGCCATGCGCGCGGACACGGTGGTGCTGGCGCGCACGGGGCCGGAGGTGGTGGCGGGCTCCACGCGGCTGAAGGCGGGCACGGCGACGAAGCTGGTGCTCAACGCCATCACCACCGCGGCCTTCGTGTCGCTGGGCCACGTGTACCGGGGACGCATGGTGGACGTGCGCCCCACGAACACGAAGCTGCGGGCCCGCGCGGTGCGCATGGTCGCGGAGCTGACGGACCTGTCCCCGGCCCGGGCGGCGGCGCTGCTCCAGGCCGCGGGCGACCACGTGAAGCTGGCGCTGGCCATGCATTTCACGGGGCTTCCGGCGGCCCAGGCCCGGCGCCAGTTGAAGGATGCGGGCTTGCGAGGGCTCGAACGCCCGGCGGTGGCCCGAGCGGCTTCAGGACAACGGCCGCGTCGGCGCCCGTCGCGCTGAAGGGGCGGAAGGCCCGGTCCCTCCGGAATCCGACAGGTGCCATTCCGGAAGCTGAACAGGAGCCGTCCCCGAGGGCTTCATTCCCAGACACACGAGGTGCCCTACAGGCCGGGGTCCGGCGGCCGTGGGTACTGGCCTTTAGACTTGAGGCATGCGCCCCGCCACGCCACCCTCCCCTTCCCTGCCGCCCCGGCTGTGCGTGGGCGTGCTGTCCGGCACCAGCGTGGACGCGGCGGACGCGGCGCTGTGCCGGGTGGACGGCACCGGCGCGGACTTGAAGCTCCAGCTGCTCGCGCATGTCTCGCAGCCCTTCACGCCGGACCTGGTCGCGCGGGTGCTGGGCCCCCAGGACGCCCGGAGCCTCTGCGCCCTCAACTTCGAGCTGGGGGAGCGCTTCGCTGAAGCCGTGCTGGCCGTCATCGCGCGCGCGGGCGTGAAGCGCGAGGACGTCCACGTCGTCGGCTCGCACGGCCAGACGATGGCCCACCTGCCCTCGGACCTGTCCGCCATCGCCTCCACGCTCCAGATTGGCGAAGCGGCCGTCATCGCCGAGCGCACCGGCCTGCCCGTCGTCAGCGACTTCCGCACCCGCGACATGGCGGTGGGCGGCCAGGGTGCGCCGCTCGTGCCCTATCTGGACTGGGCCGTCTTCCGGAACCGCGAGCGGCCGGACGTCACGCGCGCGTTCCTCAACCTGGGCGGCATCGCCAACATCAGCGTCGTGGGCGAGCACGTGGACGACACGCTCGCCTTCGACACCGGGCCCGCGAACATGGTGCTGGATGGCCTGGCGCGCCGGGTGACGCAGGGACAGCTCGCATGCGACCGGGACGGGAGCCTGTCCTCCCGGGGCCAGGTGCTCCCCGCGCTGCTGGAGGAGCTGCTCGCGCATCCGTTCCTCGCGCGGCCCCCCCCGCGCAGCGCGGGCCGAGAGGGCTTTGGCGAACCGCTGGTGGACCGGCTCTGGGCGGCGGCCCCGGAGCGGCCCCACGACCTGATGGCCACCGCGCGGGCCTTCACCGTGGAGGCCACCGCGCGCGCCTTCGACACCTGGGTGCGGCCCCGCTTTCCCCGGCTGGAGGCGGTGTATGTCTCCGGCGGCGGGACGCGGAATCCGGTGCTGATGGCGGACCTGCGGGCGCGGCTGGCCCCGGTGCCGCTGGAGCGGCTGGACGTGCTGGGCTTCCCCGAGGAGGCGAAGGAGGCGGCCCTCTTCGCCCTGCTCGCGGCCGAGCACCGGGCCGGGACGCCCGCGAATGTTCGCCCCGCAACTGGCGCCGGGCGCCGAGTCGTTCTAGGTAAGCTGACACCGTGAGCAGCGTGAACCTGATGGCCCGCGAAGTGGCCGCGAAGATCGTCTTCTACGGCCCCGGCCTGTCGGGGAAGACGACGACCCTGCGAAAGGTCTACGAGACCGTTCGCCCGGCCCACCGCGGCGAGATGATGTCCATCGCCACCGAAGGCGACCGGACGCTGTTCTTCGACTTCCTGCCGGTGAAGGTGGAGCGCGTGGGCGACTGCTCCGTGCGCCTGGCCCTCTACACCGTGCCCGGACAGGTCTTCTACAACGCCACCCGCAAGCTGGTGCTCCAGGGCGCGGACGGCGTCGTGTTCGTGGCGGACTCGCAGGCGGAGGCCATGGACGCCAACCGCGAGTCGCTGGCCAACCTGGAGGAGAACCTCCTGGAGAACGGCATCCGCCTGGACCGCTTCCCGCTGGTGATGCAGTGGAACAAGCGGGACCTGGACAACATCCTCTCCGTGGAGGAGCTGCGCCGGGAGCTCAACCCGCGCGGCGTCCCCGACTTCGAGACGGCCGCCGCCAACGGCCGCGGCGTGATGGACGCGCTCAAGACCATCACCCGGCTGGTCATCAAGGACCTGCGCGCCAAGCGCATCGTCCCGCCGCCCCGCCCCACCCAGGGCGAAACAGCC
>NZ_RAWC01000162.1:0-20567 GCF_003611685.1 Corallococcus sp. CA049B
CGCCTGCCCTGCGCGTCTCCCGAGCCCGTCTCCCGAGCCCGCCTGGGGAATCACTTCCCCGGGCAGCATGGGATTCGCGCCGTTACGCACCCTTCTGGGCGGGATGGAACCGGCGCGCCGGCCGTCACGCCGACATGTGGAGCAGACACGGACGCCGCCCCACAGTGAGGGCCTGCTCGGACGGGATGTCCTCCAGCGGAAGCCCAAGCGTCGGGAAGTACGCGCTTGGGTGAGGTGGGACCGGACACATTGCACCGGGGGGGCTCCTCCCAGCGCGCGTCCCGGTCCTTATAATCGAAGTGCCTTTTCACCCCGTGGAGGAGGGCGGCTCCCCTCCGACACGAGCCGAACGCGCGGTCCCACTCCGCGGCGGGGTCCCGAAGGGGCTGAAGCATCGCGATTGTCGTCGCCTGGGACCTCTTCGGAGTGGGTGTGGAATGGCCTTCCAGCCCTCCAGGTTCACCATGTTGGCCCCCCGGAAGCACGCGACCGTTCGCGTCCTCCTGTGAGGCTACGAGGGAGAGACATGAAGGACGCTGAGAAGGGCTCGTGGGTCTCCAGAATCGCCGCGTTCCAGGACGTGAAGACCTACGCGGAACTCAACTGGGAGGGCTCTTTCGAGGACTACCTCGAAATCGTCCGCAAGAACCCCAAGGTCACCCGCACCGCCTTCCAGAGGATCTACGACATGATCCTCAGCCACGGGAAGTCGGAGTACATCGACAACAAGAAGAAGCTCACCCGCTACCACTTCTTCAGTGACGAGCGCTTCGGCGGCCGGGACGCCATCTTCGGCCTGGACGTGCCGCTGATGAAGCTGGTCAACGTCTTCAAGTCCGCCGCCCAGGGCTACGGGACAGAGAAGCGCGTCATCCTCCTGCACGGCCCCGTGGGCTCGTCCAAGTCCACCATCGCCCGCCTGCTCAAGAAGGGCATGGAGGAGTACTCGAAGACGCCCGAGGGCGCCGCGTACACCTTCTCCTGGCTCACCGACAAGAAGCAGCCGGACGGCACGGTGACGAAGGAGAAGATGAAGTGCCCGATGAACGAGGAGCCCCTCAACCTCATCCCGCGGGAGTGGCGCGACAAGGTCTTCTCCGAGCTGTCCCCGCCGGAGTCCGGCTACACGATCCCCAACGGCTGCGAGCTGTGCCCCGCCTGCCGCTTCGTCTTCAAGGAGCTGATGACCCAGTACGGCGGTGACTTCGCCCAGGTCATGGGCCACGTGCACGTCAACCGGCTCATCTTCAGTGAGAAGGACCGCGTGGGCATTGGCACGTTCCAGCCCAAGGACGAAAAGAACCAGGACTCCACGGAGCTCACCGGCGACATCAACTACCGGAAGATCGCCGAGTACGGCTCGGACTCCGACCCGCGCGCCTTCAACTTCGACGGCGAGTTCAACATCGCCAACCGCGGCGTCATCGAGTTCGTGGAAGTGCTCAAGCTGGACGTCGCGTTCCTCTACGACCTGCTCGGCGCGTCGCAGGAGCACAAGATCAAGCCGAAGAAGTTCCCTCAGACGGACATCGACGAGGTCATCATCGGGCACACCAACGAGCCCGAGTACAAGAAGCTCGAGAACAACGAGTTCATGGAGGCCTTGCGCGACCGTACGGTGAAGATTGACATCCCGTACATCACCAAGCTCGCGGAGGAGGTGAAGATCTACGAGAAGGACTTCAACTCCCGCGCCATCAAGGGCAAGCACATCGCCCCGCACACGCTGGAGATGGCCGCCATGTGGGCCGTCCTCACGCGCCTGGAGGAGCCCAAGAAGCACAACCTGTCGCTCCTGCAGAAGCTCAAGCTCTACAACGGCAAGACGCTCCCCAACTTCACCGAGGACAACATCAAGGAGCTGCGCAAGGAGTCCGTGCGCGAGGGCCTGGAGGGCATCAGCGCCCGCTACATCCAGGACAAAATCAGCAACGCCCTGGTGAGCGACAAGGGCGAGGGCTGCATCAACCCCTTCATGGTGCTCAACGAGCTGGAAGCCGGCTTGAAGACGCACTCCCTCATCAACACCGAGGACGCGCGCAAGCGGATGAAGGAGCTGCTCACCACGGTGAAGCAGGAGTACGAGGACATCGTCAAGAACGAGGTCCAGCGCGCCATCAGCGCCGACGAGGACGCCATCGGCAAGCTGTGCGGCAACTACATCGACAACATCAAGGCCTTCACCCAGAAGGAGAAGGTCCGCAACAAGTACACCGGCATCTACGAGGTGCCGGACGAGCGCTTGATGCGGTCGATTGAAGAGAAGATCGACATCCCGGAGAGCCGCAAGGACGACTTCCGCGGGGAGATCATGAACTACATCGGCGCGCTCGCCGTGGAGGGCAAGACCTTCAACTACCGGACCAACGAGCGGCTGCACAAGGCGCTGGAGCTGAAGCTGTTCGAGGACCAGAAGGACAGCATCAAGCTCAAGAACCTGGTGTCGTCCGTCGTGGACAAGGAGACCCAGGAGAAGATCGACCTGGTGAAGGACCGGATGATGAAGAACTACGGGTACTGCGAGATCTGCTCCACGGACGTGCTGAACTTCGTGGCCAGCATCTTCGCCCGCGGTGACGCCAAGGAGTAACGCTAGCGACTTGCCCAAGAGGGACGTGACACCGTGACCTTGAAGATCCACCAGGACCACTCCCGCTTCAAACAGATCGTCCGCGGGAAGATCAAAGCCAACCTGCGCAAGTACGTGCAGAAGGGCGAGATGCTGGGCAAGAAGGGCAAGGATGCCATCAGCATCCCCATCCCCTTCATCGACATCCCGCGCTTCAAGTACGGCCACAAGGAGCAGGGCGGCGTCGGACAGGGTGACGGTGACGTGGGTCAGCAGCTCGGCCCCGGGGCGGTGGAGCCCGGGGACGGGCACCAGGCCGGCCAGGGCGAAGGCGACCACGCCCTGGAGGTGGACGTCACGCTGGAGGAGCTGGCGCAGATCCTGGGCGAGGAGCTCCAGCTGCCGCGGATTGAGCGGCGGCAGAACGAGCGCATCGTCACGCAGAAGGTGAAGTACACGGGCGTGAACACCACGGGCCCGGAGTCGCTGCGCCACTTCAAGCGCACCTTCAAGCAGGCCCTGAAGCGGCAGATCGCCACCGGCACCTACGACCCGAAGATGCCGGTCATCATCCCCACGCGCGAGGACCGGCGCTACCGCAGCTACAAGCTGCAGGAGCTGCCAGAGACGAACGCGGTCATCATCTACATGATGGACGTGTCCGGCTCCATGGGGGACGAGCAGAAGGAGATCGTCCGCATCGAGAGCTTCTGGCTCGATACGTGGCTCAAGCATCAATACAAGGGCCTGGAGTCGCGCTACATCATCCACGACGCGGTGGCCCGCGAAGTGGACCGCGACACGTTCTTCCACACCCGCGAGTCCGGCGGGACGATGATCTCCAGCGCGTACAAGCTGTGCCGGGACATCATCCAGGCGGACTACCCGAAGAGCGCGTGGAACATCTACCCGTTCCACTTCAGCGACGGGGACAACTGGAGCGCGGACGACACGCGCCAGTGCATCGAGATGCTCCGCAACGACATCCTCCCGCAGGTGAACCAGTTCGCCTACGGGCAGGTGGAGTCCCCCTACGGCAGCGGGCAGTTCATCAAGGACCTGCGCGAAGCCGTGGGTGACACGAACAACGTCTCGTTGAGCGAGATCGCGGACAAGGACGCCATCTACGCCTCCATCAAGGACTTCCTCGGCAAGGGGCGCTGACCAAGGCGCTTCTGTCTCATCCCCCACCGGAGCCACCGCCCCATGCCCAAGAGCCTCACACCGCGACTCGCAGCGCTGCGGGATGAAATCCACGGCTACGCCAAGGAGTTCGGCCTGGACTTCTTCGACACCGTCTTCGAGATGGTGAGCTACGACGAGATGAACATGGTGGCCGCCTACGGCGGCTTCCCCACCCGCTATCCCCACTGGCGCTGGGGCATGGAGTACGAGCAACTGGCGAAGGGGTACGAGTACGGGCTTTCGAAAATCTACGAGCTCGTCATCAACAATGACCCCTGCTACGCCTACTTGATGGAGAGCAACCCGGAGGTGGACCAGAAGCTGGTGATGGCCCACGTCTACGGTCACTGCGACTTCTTCAAGAACAACTTCTCCTTCCGGCACACCAACCGCCGGATGATTGACGACATGGCCAACCACGCCACCCGCGTCCGGCGGTGGGTGGACAAGATTGGCGTGGAGAAGGTGGAGGACTTCATCGACCGGACGCTGTCGCTGGAGAACCTCATCGACCAGCACGCGCCCCACATCCGGCGCAACCCGGACCCGCAGCGCGCGGAGGAAGAGGCCAAGTCCAACGAGCGTGTGGAGGGCTTCAAGGTGAACCGCGAGTACATGCGCGGCTTCATCAACCCCTCCGAGTTCATGGACTCACAGCGCAAGCGCGCGGAGGACGAGAAGCAGCAGCGCAAGCGCTTCCCGGAGCGCCCGCAGCGCGACGTGCTGTACTTCCTCCTGGAGCACGCGCCGCTGGAGCCGTGGGAGGTGGACATCCTCTCCATCCTGCGCGACGAGGCGTACTACTTCGCGCCGCAGGGCCAGACGAAGATCATGAACGAGGGGTGGGCCAGCTACTGGCACTCCACCATCATGACCCGCCGGGCGCTGCGGGACGATGAGATCATCGACTACGCGGACCACCACTCCGGCACCATGGGCGTGCGCCCCGGCGCCATCAACCCGTACAAGCTGGGCATCGAGCTGTGGCGGGACATCGAGGACCGGTGGAACAAGGGCAAGTTCGGCAAGGAGTGGGACGAGTGCGATGACCTTCGCGCGCGCCAGGCCTGGGACAAGAAGCTGGGCGCGGGGCGCGAGAAGATCTTCGAGGTGCGCAAGCACTACAACGACATCACCTTCATCGACACGTTCCTCACCGCCGAGTTCGCCCAGCAGCAGAAGCTCTTCGTCTACGGCTTCAACGACAAGCGCAACTCGTGGGAGATCCTCGACCGCGAGTTCCGCAAGGTGAAGAACAAGCTGCTCACGTCGCTCACCAACTTCGGGCAGCCCATCATCGAAGTGGTGGA
The DNA here is from genome assembly GCF_003611685.1 of Corallococcus sp. CA049B. Classification (NCBI taxonomy): domain Bacteria; kingdom Pseudomonadati; phylum Myxococcota; class Myxococcia; order Myxococcales; family Myxococcaceae; genus Corallococcus; species Corallococcus sp. CA049B. Next base: position 5,065 of record NZ_RAWC01000162.1, read on the forward strand.
CGGCAACTACGAGAACCGCTCGGAGCTGCTGCTCGCGCACAAGCATGACGGGCAGGACCTGAAGGGCGACTACGCGCGGGAGACGCTGCGCAACCTCCAGTCCCTCTGGCGGCGGCCGGTGAACATCATCACCCGGTACGACGGCAAGGGGACCCTGCTGCGCTACGACGGGCAGCACCACTCGGAAAAGAAAGTGGAGCTGTAACCGGCAAGCAGGCAGGCGGGCTTGGGAAGTGCGGTCAGGATTTGGGCGGAGGAGCAACCGTCCTCTACACTCCTGTATCGCCCCCCATGAAGACCGCTTCCCTCCTCTGCCTTGCCGCCCTCGGGGTGGCTTCGACGTCTGAAGCCGCCACCCAGTTCGAAATCAAGAACCGCCGCATCGAGCCGCGCCAGACGCTGGCGGGCGCGCTGCATGACGCGCAGCTGCCCGACGAGCAGGTGACGGCGGTCATCTCCGCGCTGGAGGGCGTGTTCGACTTCCGCAAGTCGCGCGTGGGGGACCAGTTCCGGCTGGTGATGAAGAACGGCGAGCTGGACTTCTTCGACTACCGCCAGAGCACCGTGGACGAGTGGCAGGTGCGCCGCGACGGGGAGAAGTACGTCGGCAGCAAGCGCTCCATCGAGGTGGAGAAGCAGGTGTCGCTGGTGTCGCTGGAGATCAGCTCGTCCCTGTACGAGGCGACGCTGGCGGCGGGTGAGGACCCGTCCATCGGACTGGTGCTGTCGGACGTGTTCGCGTGGGACATCGACTTCTACCGGGACGTGCGCAAGGGCGACAAGGCCAAGGCCCTGGTGGAGAAGTTCGTCTCCAAGGGCCGCGTGCTGCGCTACGGCGAGGTGCTGGCGGCCACGTATGAGGGCGGCCTGGTGGGCAACAAGCGCGTGTTCCGCTACGTGCTGCCCAACGGCGAGGCCAACTTCTTCCAGGAGGACGGCGCCAGCGCGAAGAAGACCTTCCTCAAGAGCCCGCTGAAGTACGCGCACGTCACCAGCAGCTTCGGGTCGCGCTTCCACCCGGTGCTCCAGTACGTGAAGAACCACAACGGCGTGGACTACGGCACGCCCATTGGCACCCCGGTGTGGGCCGTGGCGGACGGCACCGTCGTGTCCGCGGGCAACGCGGGCGCCGCGGGCAACATGGTGGTGCTGCGCCACGCCAACGGCATGGAGACGCAGTACATGCACCTGTCGCGCTTTGGCGACGGCGTGCGCACGGGCCAGCGCGTGCGGCAGAAGCAGGTGATTGCCTACTCCGGCAACACCGGCCGCTCCACCGGCCCGCACCTGCACTTCGGCCTGAAGCGCAACGGCACCTACGCCAACCCGCTCACCCAGAAGTTCCCCCGCGCGGATCCGCTGCCCAAGGAGCTGACAGAGGACTTCCTCGCCAAGGCGCGCGACATGGCCCAGCAGATTGACGCGGTGTCCGTGGCCGCCGTCGCTGGCAAGGCGGGCCCGCCGCCCACCGCCACGAAGTAGGCGCCAAACGCCTTGAGCTGAAGGCCCCCGGGCCCCCTCCCCTTCACGGTGGAGCGGGGCCCGTCGCTTTTCGCCGGGCCGTCAGGTCCACTCCGGGCCGTCAGGTCCATTCAATGACGAACTCGGAGTCGCCCAGGCACCGCTCGGTGCCCCGCACGCTGCCCTCGCGGTGGAGCGCGGTGAGGGGGCCCCCGAGGATACCCTCGTGGACCGCCACGGGCAGCAGGTCGCCCTTGAAGAAGAGCCTCACGCGCTTGTCGCCCAGGGCCTGGTACTCGCGCTGCCCGTAGCTCACCGCGGTGGAGTACGACGCGGGCGCGTTGCCGTAGAGGCGCTTGGGGTCTCCGCCGCCAGAGGTGAGGCGCAGGAGCGTCTGCCCCACCGTGGACTCGAAGAACGTCCCGACGATGGCCTCCCCGCACGCCCGCAGGGCCGCGTCACGCGTGCCGAACTCCGGCTGGAGCGCCTCCGACGCGAAGGCGAGCAGCCGCAGGAAGTCCACCGCCGGGTAGGAGAAGAAGTCCACGGGGCTGCGCTGCATGAGCGGCGCGCGCAGACGCTCCGCCTCGTCACGCCCCAACCGCTGGTGCACGAGCCGCAGCACCGCCGCGAAGCTCAGCCCCCGCACGGTGTCCCCCGGCCGGGTGAGGGCGATGCGCTGCTCCAGGTCATCCAGGGGGAGGGACATGCACAAAGCGTTTTACCTTACTTCCGCGCGATTCCGGCCCGTCTCATGCGCAGGAGGAAGACGCGGACGTCTGTCATTCCCTGGGGCCGCGCCGCGTCACGGCGGGTCCCCAAGCACCTTCCCTCCCTGGCGGGGGAAGCGGCCGACCCCAGGTGGGGAACGCGGGTTTCCCCTGCCCTGGGCTGGCGTGACACGGTACCCTTCCGCCATGGGCGTCCCGCGTCAAAAGCGCGGGCGCTTGCGCAGTCCATCAACCCCCTCGCGACCTTCGAGACGACCGACTTATGGCTCCTCCCGCCTCCGCGCGCCCCGCATCGCCCCCGCCCTCCGCCTCGGGAACCCCCGAAGACAGCGGCCGCACCGGGCTCGACGCGGCCAGCGTCCGTCGCGGCTTCTTCGAACACGTGCGCTATTCGCGCGGCAAGAACCCGGAGACGGCCACCCCGCACGACCGCTTCATGGCGCTGTCCCTGGCCGTGCGCGACCGCCTCACGGACCGCTGGGTGAAGACGGCGCGCACCTACTACGAGCAGGACGTCAAGCGCGCCTATTACCTGTCCGCGGAGTACCTGCTGGGTCGCGCGCTGGGCAACAACCTGCTCAACCTCAACATGTACGAGGCCGCGGCCGCCGCCATGCAGGACGTCGGCGTGGACCTGAGCCAGCTGCTGGAGATGGAGCCGGACGCGGGCCTGGGCAACGGCGGCCTGGGCCGGCTGGCGGCGTGCTTCCTGGATTCGCTGGCCACCCTGGGCTACCCGGGCATGGGCTACGGCATCCGCTACGAGTTCGGCATCTTCTCCCAGGACCTGGTGGAGGGACACCAGGTGGAGCGCGCGGACGAGTGGCTGAAGTTCGGCAACCCGTGGGAGATCGTCCGGCCGGAGAAGGCGGTGCCGGTGCGCTTCTTCGGGCGCGTGGAGCACCACCAGGGTCCGGATGGCCGGCCCGTGGCGCGCTGGGTGGGCGGCAAGACGGTCATCGGCGTGCCGTACGACACGCCCATCGCGGGCTACGGCAACAACACGGTCAACACGCTGCGGCTGTGGCAGGCGCGCGCGAGCGCGGAGTTCGACCTGCTCCTGTTCAACGCCGGTGACTACGAGCGGTCCGTGGTGGAGAAGAACGACTCGGAGGTCATCTCCAAGGTCCTCTATCCCAACGACGCGTTCCAGGCCGGCAAGGAGCTGCGCCTCAAGCAGCAGTACTTCTTCGTGGCGTGCTCCATCGCGGACATCGTCCGGCGCTACCTGAAGAACCACAACGACTTCCGTGACTTCTCCCGGAAGGTGGCCATCCAGCTCAACGACACGCACCCGGCCATTGGCGTGGCGGAGCTGATGCGCGTGCTGGTGGATGAGAAGCGCCTGCTCTGGGACGAGGCGTGGTCCATCACCCAGGAGACGTTCGGCTACACCAACCACACGCTGCTGGCGGAGGCCATGGAGCGCTGGCCGGTGTCGCTGTTCGAGCGGCTGCTGCCCCGTCACCTGGAAATCATCTTCGAGATCAACCAGCGCTTCATGCGCCAGGTGCAGATCCGCTACCCGTTCGACGTGGAGAAGCAGCAGCGGATGAGCCTGGTGGAGGAGGGCCCGGAGAAGAAGATCCGCATGGCCCACCTGGCCGTGGTGGGCAGCCACAGCATCAACGGCGTGGCCGCGCTGCACACGGACCTGCTGCGCCGCGACGTGCTCCCGGACTTCGCGCAGATGTACCCGGAGCGCTTCAACAACAAGACCAACGGCGTGACGCCGCGCCGGTGGCTGGCGTGGTGCAACCCGCGCCTGTCCAAGCTGATCACCAGCCGCATCGGTGAGGGCTGGGCCACGGACCTGGACCAGCTCCAGAAGCTGGAGGCGCACGCGGAGGACCCGGAGTTCCGCAAGGCCTTCCGCGAGGTGAAGCGTGCCAACAAGGACGAGCTGGCCCAGCACGTGCGGGACTTGCGCTGGGTGCAGCTCAATCCGGACGCCATCTTCGACGTGCAGATCAAGCGCCTGCACGAGTACAAGCGGCAGCTGCTGGACGCCGTCCACATCGTGGCGCTGTGGATGAAGGCGCGGCGCGACCCGGCGAGCGTCATCACGCCGCGCGCGTTCCTCTTCGGCGCGAAGGCGGCGCCGGGCTACCACCTGGCGAAGCTGACCATCCGGCTCATCAACGGCATCGCGGAGGTGGTCAACAGCGACGCGGGCGCCACGGGCTTGCAGGTGGTGTTCCTGCCCAACTACCGGGTGAGCCTGGCGGAGCGCATCATCCCCGCGGCGGACGTGTCCGAGCAGATTTCGACGGCGGGCTGGGAGGCGTCCGGCACGGGCAACATGAAGCTGATGCTCAACGGCGCGCTGACGCTGGGCACGCTGGACGGCGCCAACGTGGAGATTCGCGACGCGGTGGGCGACGAGAACTTCTTCCTCTTCGGCCTCACGGCGGACGAGGTCATCGCGCGCAAGAAGGCCGGCTACCGGCCGCGCGAGGTGTACGAGTCCAACACGGAGCTGCGCGAGGCGTTGGACCTCATCCGCTCCGGCTTCTTCTCGCCGGAGGACCGCAACCTCTTCCAGCCCCTGGTGGACAGCCTGCTCAACGAGGACCGCTACCTGGTGCTGGCGGACTTCGCGTCCTACGCGGCGAAGCAGGAGGACGTGGCGCGCGCCTACAAGGACACCGAGTCCTGGACGAAGAAGTGCATCATCAACGTCGCCCGCGCGGGCATCTTCTCCTCCGACCGCACCATCAAGCAGTACGCGGAGGAGATCTGGCGCGTGCAGCAGACGAACGTGGAGTGACGCGCGCGCCATGAGCACGGGCCCCTCACCCTCGGGAGCGCAGGCCCACCGCGAGCAGTTGGAGCGGTGGGTGCTGGACTTCACCGACGCGTTCAACCGCGACGACCTGGACGCTGTGATGGGCTGGTTCCATCCGGACGCCGTCTACGAGACGTATGACGGCGTCCACTGCCAGGGGTTGGACGCCATCCGCGCCGCCTTCGCCCCGCAGTTCCGGGGCGACTTCGGACGCATCCGCTTCCTGACGGAGGACATGGTGGTGGACGTGTCCGCGGGCAAGGTGGTGCTGCGCTGGCGGTGCCAGCACGACCTGTCCGGCCCGGGCGCGCTCAAGCCGTGGCTGTACCGGCTGCTGTATGGCCGGGACTTCGGCTGGTACGGGCTGGACGTGCTGCACTGGGAGAATGGCCGCCTGCGCGAAAAGCGGACCTACGCGCAGGCGGGGCTCCCCAAGGTGCGGCGCGGGCCGGCGTGAGGCTTCCGGCCCGCGCCGGGGCCTACGCGGCCTTGTTGAGCCAGGCCTCGTACGCGCGGAAGTCGTAGTCGCGGCCGAGGAAGTGGTTCACCAGGCGGGCGGCGTCGTCGGAGCCGCCCGGCTCCAGCACCGCGCGGCGGTAGGCCTGCGCGGGCTCCGGGTTGAGCAGGCCCTTCGTCTGGAACACCGTGAAGAGGTCCTTCGCGATGACCAACGACCACATGTACGTGTAGTAGTTGGACGAGTACCCATCCAGGTGCCCGAAGGTGAGGTGGAAGTACGTGCCCTCCAGGTACGGGAAGGGGATGTACTGGCCCTGCAGCTCGCGCACGAGCGCAGTGGCGTCCAGGTCCTTCGGGTCGCGCCGGTACAGCTCCAGGCTGAGCGCCGCGTAGAACATCTGCTGGCGCACGAAGAGGCCCTTGCCGAACTCGTCCGCGGCGAGCATGCGCTCCACCAGCTCCGCGGGCAGGGCCTCCCCCGTCTGGTAGTGCTTCGCGAAGGTCTGCAGGCACGTCACGTCGCGCGCCCACTCCTCCAGCATCTGCGACGGGGCCTCCACGAAGTCCCACTCCGTGCGCACGCCGGACAGGCCCGCCCACTTCGTGTGGCCGCCGAAGATGTGGTGCAGCAGGTGGCCGAACTCGTGGAAGAACGTCTCCACGTCGCCGTGCTGCATGAGCGCGGGCTCCGTGCCGGGCTTGGGGAAGTTGCAGATGAGCGCGCCTTCCGGGAGCCGCCGGCCTGACTTGCCGCTCGTCAGGGTGAACTGGGCCGCGTGCTTGTACTTGTCCGCGCGCGGGTGCATGTCCAGGAAGAAGCGGCCCTTGAGCGTGGTGCCTTCATGGACGTCGTAGACCTCCACGTCCGGGTGCCACACGGGCACGTCCTTCACCGGGCGGTAGGTGACGCCGAAGAGGCGCGCGGTGAGGTCCAGCACGCCCTGCTTCACGCGGGTGTATTCGAAGTAGGGGCGCACCGTCTGCGAGTCGAAGGCGTACTGCTCCGCCTTCACGCGGTCATCCAGGTAGCCGGAGTCCCACGGGTTCACCTTGTCGGCCGCCGGGTCGTCCTTGCGCTTGCGCTCCAGGAGCACCGCGTAGTCGCGCTTCATGCGCTCTTCGGACGCGTCCGCGATCTTCCGGATGAAGGTGCCCGCGGCGTCCGCGGTGCGCACCATCTTGTCCTCGGTGGCGTAGGCGGCCCAGTGCGGGTAGCCCAGGAGCGTGGCCAGCTCGTGGCGCTTCTGCACCAGGTTCTGGAGCACGTTCACGTTGGCGGGGTAGCCGCGCTGGCGGTTGGCGCGCCAGAGCTCCTCGCGGGCCTTGCCGTCGCGCGCGTAGGTGAGGAAGGGCACCAGGTCCGGGTAGTCCGTGGAGATGCGCACCTGGCCGTCCTCGCCGGGGGCGTGCGCGCGCACGTAGTCCTCCGGCAGGCCGTCCAGCGCGGACGGGGGCAGCGACACCTTGCGGGTGTCCTGGCTGATGTTGCGGCTGAACTCCTGGCCAATGCGGACGAGCTCCTCCTGGAGCGCCTTCACCCTCGCGCGGGTGGCGTCGTCGCGGTCCACGCCGGCGCGGCGGAAGTCGCGCAGCACCTTCTCCATCCACTTGCGCGTGGCGGCGTCCTCGTTGGCCAGGCTCACGGCCGCGAGGACGTCGTAGACGCCCCGGTCCATGCGGATGTCGTTGGCCAGGTTCTCGATGGCCTGCTCGGAGGCTTCCGCGGCCTCGCGCAGGGCGGCCTCCGGGTGCGTGTGGCGCACGACGCTGGCGCGCGCGGCGGCGTCATCCAGCGCGGCGGAGGACTCGTCGAACAGCTCCAGGACCTCCTTGGGGGGCGTGGAGGCGGGCAGCGTCTTCAGTCGCGCGATGCCGTCGCGGGCCTTGGCCAGGGCCTCCTCGCTCGCGCGGCGGAACTCCTCCGGCGGGCAGGTGACGTGGCGGGCGGCGTCGGGGACCAGGGGCTCGGACACGGGTAAGGCTCCTCTCAAGCCGTGGGTGTGCGGGAAAGGGCTCAAAGCTAATGCGCCCCGTCCTTCCTGGCAGCATCCGAGTGCTCCTGCGCGAGCGGTTGCCGGGCAGTGGACGCCCTCCCCTGCCCTGTCCGTCGGGCGGCGGACGGGCGGGCGGTGCCCCAACGGCGGAAGGCCGCCCCGGCGCGCGTGCCGGAGGCGGCCTTCCTGGGACTTCGAGGGTGAGGCGGAGGCGTCAGTAGGACTCGAGCGGGCTCGCGGAATTCTTGATGTCCACGGGGTTCGTCAGCGGAGTCTCCACCACCGTCACGGAACCGTAGGTGCCCTCGGGCGGCACGGTCTTGCCGTTCTGATCGCAGTACACCCACGGCGCCCCCGCGTCCGTGAACCGGTAGCGGAAGCCGTAGCTGTACGTGCCGGCCGTGGGAATCTGGAGGACCGCCTTCATCTCGTCGTTGTTCGAGCCCGGCGAGTTGAAGCCCGCGTTGAAGTCCGCTGCCTTCCACGTCCAGCCCGCGGGGTTGGTGGGGTCCGTGCCGTAGCCCAGCTGCGCCTCGATGAACGGGTAGAAGTCGTTGCCCAGCGTGTTCCGCAGCGTGACGTCGCGGCTGTAGAACTGGCTGTAGATGTCGTAGCTGTCGGTGGTGCTGATCTCCGCCGGGTAGGCGCCGTTACCCGCCGGGAACGTCTTCGGGTACTGAATGGCGCACCAGTTCAGCGGCTTCTCCACGTTCAGGCCGCAGTCGTCGTTGGCCTGGCCCGGCGTGCCCTGGCCTCCGCCGGACAGGCTGCCGGTAGAATCGCACCAGTACCAGGCCCGGGCGCTGCCCTTCGTCCCGATGATGCTGGACGCGAGGCTCATGGCCCGGCCCGTCTCCTGGGGGAACGCGCTCGTGTACGTGAGGCTGTCCACCGTCACCGTGCCCTGCTTGAGCGTGATGGAGCCGGTGCTGTCCATGAACACGTCGAGGCCGTAGCTGGTGCTCGCCGGCACGCCACCGTTGCGCGTGTAGTTCGCGTCCTGCGCGAGCACCGTCCGCCCGCCGGGGGGCACCAGCAGCGTGGGGTTGTGGACCACCGTGAAGGACGTTTCCGAGCCCGTGCCGTTCACCAGGGTCACCGTCATGCCGTGCGCGTCCAGCAGATGCGACGTGGTGTTGGTCAACTCCAGGTACTCCGTGGTGCCCACGGAAGGCGAGTGCATCACCTCCGAGATGACCAGCTCGCCCGCCCCCGGGTGCGGCGCGGTGGTGCACGCGCCCGCGTAGCAGACCGCGTCCGCGCCGGGGCAGGCCTGGAGTTCCATCCCGCCGTCCACGCAGGTCGGCGCGCCGTCCTGCACCACGCACACCGATGAGTAGACCTCCAGCGAGGTGCCGTCCTCCGCGCACTGGGACGCGGGCGGCGTGCACACGTAGCCCTCGCACGGGTTGGTGGTGGTGGCGCTCGCGGAGGCCAGCGCGCTGGCGTTGTCCGCGCCGTCGAACGCCTTCAGCGCGAAGTGGTACGTCGTGGCCGCCGTCAGGCCGGTGACGGTGAAGGCCTCCGCAGTGCTCGCCGTCTGGGGCGCGCCCACGCCTGTCACGGGCGTGGCGGAGTCGAAGGTGGCGTCGGTGATGACGGACGTGGCGTAGCGCAGCTCATAGCGCGCGGCCGTGCCCAGGATGCCGTCATCGCCCGGGGCCTTCCAGTCCAGCCGGATGCTGGCGCTGGACACCGCCGTCGCGCTGAAGTCCGCCGCGGCGGCCGGCGCTTGCGTGTCGGAGAGGGTCAGGTTCGCGGACGTGGCGTCCTGAAGGCCGTCCGCGCTCGCCTGGAGCTGGTACGTGCCTTCGTCGTCGATGCTGATGCCGGTGAAGGTGGCCACGCCCTCCTCGGTGGTGTGCGTGGGAATGCCCTGCGCGAAGGTGCCGCCCACCAGCGCCAGCTTCACCGCCAGCCCGGTCACCGGCACCGGGTTGCCGAAGGCGTCCCGCACCGCCACCTTCACGTCCCCCAGGGAGGCGCGCACCGACACGGGCGAAGCGGGCTGCTGCGTGAACACCAGCTGCGAGGGCGCCGCGGCGGCCACGTCCACGGGCTGCTCGAACGAGAAGTCCCCCGCGCTGTCCTCGACCGTCAGGAACTGAAACCCGGCCGTGCGGAAGGTGATGCCCTGGAACTTGAACCTGCCCGCGTCCGTCGCGGTGAACGCGTGGGAGGGCAACGTCGCGGCCGCGTCCGTGGACGTCAGCTTCACCGTGCCCGTGTAGGTCGTCACCGGATTGGAGAACGCGTCCTCGAGCGTGACCTCCAGGTCCTGCGCCACGCCCGCCGTGGCGGTTTCCAGGAAGCGGTCATACCCCAGGGCCGTCACCGCCCCCGGAGCCACCTTGAAGACGGTGCTGGCCACGGGCTCGAAGCCCGGAGCGTTCGCGATGAAGTGGTAGCCCCCACCCGCCTTCTTCAGCACCACGTCCGGGAAGACCGCGACGCCGTTCACCGTGGCCACCGTCAGCAGGCCCTCCGGGAACACGATGCCGCCGGAGCCCAGGGACAGCGTCACCTCCGCCGTGCTGTCCGTCACCACCTCGCCAGCGCCGTTGCGCACCTCCACCACCAGGAGCTTGAGCGGCTCGCCCGCCACGCCATCCGGCAGCGCCGAGCGGAACGCCAGCAGCCTCACGGTGTTGACGTCGGCGAAGTTCACGGTGGCCGTCGCGTCGAGCAGCACCCTCTGGCCGGTGTCGTCCTTCACGGACGCCTTCACCGTCTTCACGCCCGGCACCGTGGACGTCACGTGCGCCTGAGCCACGCCGGTGATGTCGGTGACGAGCGCCGACTCCAGCACGAAGGCGCCCTCCCCCTCCACCGTCAGCGACACCGAGCGCCCGGACAGCCGCGAGCCGTCCGCCTTGCGCAGCGCCGTCACCGTGACGACCGCGAAGTCGCTGCCGTTCGCCAGCAAGCCCGTGGGCCGGTCCACCACCACCGTGGAGGAGGCGGCGTCCACCACGCCTTCCACCTCCGGTGGAGGCTGCTGCGGGGTTCCAGAGTCCTTGCAGCCCAGCGACAAGCCCAGACACAGCACGCTCAACCCCAGACAGCGGGCGAGCACAGCGATCCGTGGGGACATGGATGTCTCCGTCCAGCGAGCAGCCCCGCGCGTCAGCGCTTGCACATCACGCGGGGTTGCAGTGCTTTCTAGCAGGCATCCTCCGGTCGCCGCGAAGTGGCACCGGAACCTTGTACATCAACTGAACTCAGCCGTTGATGGCCTGGAGCACCGCGGCGCCGCCCAGCAGGGACTGTCCACCGTCGCAGACCATGATGGAGCCGGTGATGTACGACGCGGCGTCCGAGGCCAGGAACAGGGCCAGCCGGGCGATGTCGTCCGGCTTTCCGAAGCGCTGGAGCGGCAGGGCTTCCGCGAGCTTCTGCCGGGCACCCTCCGACGGGGCCAGGCGGCTCATGCCCTCCGTGCCCTCGATGGGGCCCGGGGTGATGGCGTTGACGCGCACGCCCGTGCCGCCCCACTCGATGGCGAGCACGCGGGTGAGCATGTCCACGCCGGCCTTGGCGGCGCACACGTGGGCCTGCATGGCCATGGGCAGGTAGGCCTGGGGCGCGGAGATGTTGATGACGGCGGCGCCCGGCTTGCGCAGGTGTTCGAAGGCGGCGCGGGACACGTTGAAGGTGCCCAGCACGTCGATGTCCATCACCGCCTTGAAGCCGTTGGAGGACATGCCCAGCACGGGCGCGGGGAAGTTGCCGGCGGCGCCGCACACCAGCACGTCGATTTCGCCGTAAGCGTCCTTCACCTGCTGGAGCGCCTTCTCCACGGACGCGTAGTCGCGCACGTCGGCGGCCACGCCCATGGCGGTGCCGTGGGCCGCAAGGCCCTTCACCGCGCCCTCCAGCTTCTCCACGTTGCGGCCGTTGATGGCCACCTTCGCGCCCGCCTTCACGAACGCGGTGGCGATGCCGAGGTTGATGCCGCTGCTGCCGCCGGAGACGAACGCCGTCTTGCCCTTGAGCAGCCCATCCTTGAACACGCTGTCCGCCATGGAATCGCTCCCTTTCGAAATCAGCCGAACTCCACGACCTTCTGCCCGAAGAGGCGGTCCACCGCGAGGAGCAAATCGTCGTTCACCTGCACCTTGAGGGTGGTGCCGGAGATGTGCGCCTCCGCCTCCCCGGGGAACAGCACGCTCACCGCCACCGGGGTCGCGCCCGCGTACTTCTTCGCCAGCTCGTTGAGCTTCGCCAGCCGCTCCTCGGTGACGATCTCCGCGGGAAGCCGCAGCTCCAGGCGCTTGGTGCGCTTCTCACGCACGGCCTTGAGGCTCTGGATGTCCTCGACGATGAGCTCCGCGGTGGGCGTGTTCTCGTCGCGCTGGGAGATCTGCACGGTGCCGGTGACGAGGATGGGGTCGTCCGACTTGAGCAGGTGCTCCCAGTGCTCGTAGCCCGGCTTGGGGCCCTGCTTGGACCACTTGCCGTCCTTGCCCATCACGTTGCGCGTGCCGTCCTTGCCCGGGAAGCACACCAGCTCCGTGGAGCCGGACAGGTCTTCAATGGTGACCCACGCCATGCGCTTGCCCGTCTTGGTGGGGCGCTCGCGCAGCACGGTGATGATGCCCGCCACGGTGAGCTTCTCGTCGCGGCGCGCGCGCTGCACGGCGGTGATGGGCCGCGCGTAGCGCTTGAGCTCCTTCTCGTACTGGTACAGCGGGTGGCCGGACACGTAGAAGCCGATGGCCTCCTTCTCGAAGGCCAGGCGCTCCTTCTCCGGCCACTCCTCCACCGCCGCGTAGTCATCCTTGAGGCCGGTGCCGGCGGACGCGGGGCCCGCGAGCATGCCGAACAGCGAGCTCTGGCCCGCGGCCTTGTCCTTCTGGCTGGACGAGCCGCGGTTCATCGCGCGCTCGATGGTCTCGAAGAGCTGCGCGCGGGGGCGCTTCTCGAAGTCGAAGGCGCCGGCCTTGACCAGCGCTTCGAGCACCTTGCGGTTGACGCGGCGGCCGTCCACGCGCTCGCAGAAGTCGAAGAGGCTCTTGAAGGGGCCTTCCTTGCGCGCCTCCAGGATGGACTCGATGGCGCCCTCGCCCACGCCCTTGATGGCGCCCAGACCGAAGCGGATCTTCCCCTCCACCGCGCCGAAGGCCATGTCGGACTGGTTCACGTCCGGCGGCAGCACCTGCGTGCCCGACTCGCGGGCCTCGCCGATGTGCTTCACCACCTTGTCGGTGTTGTCCTTCTCGCTGGTGAGAAGGGCGGCCATGAATTCGCACGGGTAGTGGGCCTTGAGCCACGCCGTGTGGATGGTGACCAGGCCGTACGCCGCGGAGTGGCTCTTGTTGAAGCCGTACTCGGCGAACTTCTCCATCAGGTCGAAGATTTCGCCCGCGACCTTCAGGTCCACGTTGTTGGTCTTGCAGCCCTCCAGGAAGCCGGCGCGCTCGGCCTGCATGACCTCCGCCTTCTTCTTGCCCATGGCGCGGCGAAGGAGGTCGGCGCGGCCCAGGGTGTAGCCTCCCAGCACCTGGGAGATCTGCATCACCTGTTCCTGGTAGACGATGACGCCGTAGGTGTCCTTGAGCACCGGCTCCAGGTTGGGGTGCGGATAGGCCACCTTCTCCCGGCCGTGCTTGCGGTTGATGAAGACGTCCACCATGCCGGAGTCCAGCGGACCCGGGCGGTAGAGCGCGCCCGCGGCGATGACGTCCTCGAAGCAGGTGGGCTTGAGCTTCATCACCATTTCGGTGAAGCCGCTGGACTCCATCTGGAAGACGCCGGCGGTGTCGCCCTCCGCCATCAACTGCCACATCTTCTCGTCGTGCAGCGGGATTTCGTGCCGCTTGATGTCCTTGCCGTGGTTGCGGTTCACCAGGTCCAGCGCGTGCTGGATGACCGTGAGCGTCTTCAGGCCGAGGAAGTCGAACTTCACCAGGCCCGCGGCCTCCACCTCGTCCTTGGCGAACTGGGTGATGAGGATCTTCTCGCCGGGCGGCTGGTAGACGGGCACGAACTCCCAGAGCGGCTTGTCCGCGATGACCACGCCCGCGGCGTGCATGCCGGGCTGGCGGTGCAGTCCCTCCAGCGCGAGCGCGATTTCGAGCACGTCCTTGGTGGTGACGGGGTTGCCCTCCACCTCACCGATGTTCTGGGGCTTTTCAATCATCTCCTTGAGGCGAGGCTCCATCTCGATGGCCTCCTTCAAGGTGATGTTGAGGACCTCGGGCACCAGCTTGGCGATGCGGTCGCCTTCGCTGAAGGGCAGGCCGAAGACGCGGCACACGTCGCGCAGCACGCTCTTGGCCTTGAGCGAACCGAACGTGATGATCTGCCCCACGTTCATCTCGCCGTACTTGCGGCCCACGTACTTGATGACCTCGTCGCGCCGGTCCTGGCAGAAGTCGATATCGAAGTCCGGCATCGACACGCGCTCCGGGTTGAGGAAGCGCTCGAAGAGGAGGTTGTACGGGATGGGGTCCAGGTCGGTGATGCGCAGCGCGTAGGCGACCAGCGAACCCGCGCCGGAGCCACGGCCAGGGCCCACCGGGATGTTGTGGTCCTTGGCCCAGTTGATGAAGTCCTGGACGATGAGGAAGTAGCCGGAGAAGCCCATGCGCTGGATGACGCCCAGCTCCAGCGTGAGGCGCGCCTGGTACTGCTCACGGTCGATGGGGTACTGGCCTTCCAGCTCCTTGAAGCGCTGGCGCAGGCCTTCGTAGGCCAGCTCCGACATGAAGGTGTCCGGGGTGTGGCCGTCCGGCACCTTGAACGTGGGGAGCATGGGCTTGCCCAGCTTCAGCTCCACGTTGCACATCTCCGCGATGCGCATGCTGTTGTGCACGGCCTCCGGCGAGTCGGCGAAGAAGCCGAGCATCTCCTCCGGGCTCGTGACGTAGAGCTTGTCGGTGGAGTGGCGCAGGCGCTTGTTGTCCGCCAGCGTCTTGCCGCTGGCGATGCACATGAGCAGCTCGTGCGCCTTGGCGTCCTCGCGCTTGATGTAGTGCGCGTCCGCGGTGGCGACGAGCGGGATGTCCAGGTCACGAGACAGCTGCTTCAGGTTCTCGTTGGCCTTGTCCTGCTCGACCATGCCGTTGGACTGGACCTCCAGGTAGAAGCTGTCGGGCTCGAAGATGCCCTTGTATTCGGCGGCCACGCGGCGGGCGTGGTCCATGTCGCCGCGGAAGCACGCGCTCGTCACTTCACCGCCCAGGCACGCGGTGAGGCCGACCAGGCCCTTGCTGTGCTCCGCGAGCACCTGCTTGTCGATGCGCGGGTGGTAGTAGAACCCGTTCATGTACGCGGTGGAGGACAGGTAGCGCAGGTTCGCGTAGCCCTCCGCGTTCTTGGCCAGGAGGATGAGGTGGTGGGCCACCTTCTCCGAGCGGTCCTCGCGCCCCTTGGGGCCCGCGACGTAGGCCTCCAGGCCGAGGATGGGCTTGATGCCGGCGTCCTTGGCCTTCTTGTAGAAGTCGATGGTGCCGAACATGTTGCCGTGGTCCGTCACGGCCACGCTCGACATGCCCTTCTCCTTCACCGTCTTGATGAGGTCCTTCATCCGGATGGCCCCATCCAGCAGCGAATAGAGGGTGTGGAGGTGAAGGTGGGTAAAGGACATGGGCGTTCCGGCTCCCGGTGAAGAAAGAGGCGCCTGAACACTAGAGCCCGCAACCCCTGCTCGCCAGTCCAGTGACGGGGCTGGAGGAAAGAAGCGGAACAGGCGCGTGCGGGGCCCGGAAAACCGGCCCGGGAGACACCGGGAGCGGAATTCCAGCCCCCCGTCCGTCCGGGCGTGGGCACTCCCTCCGGGCATGGGGTGGCCGCCGTGGGATTCGTGACCACGCTGCCCCAGGATGCCCGCCTTCGCCCGTACACCGCCGACGCTCGCTCGCGCCCTCCTGCTGGGCTGCCGGGCGGGCCTGCTCGTCTTCCTGGCGCTCTACACGCTCTGTGCCCTGCTGAACATGCAACTGGGTTACCAGGGGAACGAGAGCCATGTCGTCACGGAGTACGTCTGGAACGCGTGGCGGAGCGTGGTGCTGTGGCAGGTGGCGCGGCTCCTTGGCGCGTACTGCGTGGTGGGGCTGGTGCTGGGGG
>NZ_RAWC01000163.1:0-20469 GCF_003611685.1 Corallococcus sp. CA049B
CCCCCGCGCCGGTACAGGCCGCGAAGCTCACGCCCGTCATCCACGAGCTGGCCAGCGAGAACGCCCTGCCCACCGGCGTCGTCATCGAGTTCGCGCTCCCGGTGCGCCCGCGCTACGAGAGCGTCGACGGCAGCGTCGTCACGGTGTCTCCGGAGGTCCCGGGCAGCCTGCGGTGGACGGGCCCCTCGTCGCTGCTCTTCACGCCGTCCACGGGCTTCGCCGCCGGCACGACGTACACGGTGTCCGTGGACGCGGTGAACACCGACGCGGGCGTCATCAAGCCGTCGTCCGCGCGCGAGTGGCGCTACAACTTCACGACCTACGCCTTCAAGTTCTCCCAGCTCTACCCCACGCGCATGGACCTGCCGAAGGGCCGCGTGGAGGCGAACGTGGACTTCTCCGGGCCAGTGGACCTGGCCGCCGTGCGCTCCCGCACCAGCTTCCGCGTGGGCGACACCGTCATCAGCGACGTGAAGTGGAGCACCCGCGCGGACACGCGCAGCTCCCTGTCCGTGGCGCTCACCCACCCGAAGCTCAAGCCCGGCGCGACGTTGCAGTTCTCCCTGCGCGAAGGGCTGACGCCGGTGGGCGGCGCCTCCACCGTGCAGGCGCCCGCGGCCACGAGCAGCTTCGGGCTGAACGGCGGCAAGCGTCTGGACATCACCTACGTGAGCCTCCAGGAGGGCTCCAGCGGCTACTTCTACGAGGTGAGCTGCCGCGACGTGGCGGCGGACGCCCCGGCGAGCCCCACCGACGAGCAGTGGGACTCGTACTACTACGACGACGACAACAAGGGCTGCTCGCTGAGCGACGCGGTGGCCCAGGACGCCATCCGCTTCAAGCCCAAGGTGAAGTTCACCGTGGCCCCGTCGCGGCGCGGCTTCCGCATCTTCGGTGACTTCAAGCGCGGCCCGCACACGCTCTCCCTCGCGGAGGGCACGCTCTCCGTGGGCGGCGGCACGCTGATGGGCGCCTGGTCGCGCGGCTTCTCCGTGCCCGCGCGCCAGTCCCAGGTGCGCTTCAACGCCAACGGCCGCTACCTGCCGCGCAGCGCGTGGCGCAACCTGCCCCTGCAGCACCTCAACCTGGAGGAGGTGACGCTCACGGTGCGCAACATCCCGCCGGAGAACCTCGTCTTCTGGATGGGCAGCGACTACTCGGAGAGCGCCGACGAGCGCACGAGCAACGTGCTGGTGCGCAAGGCGGTGCCGCTCAAGTCCACGCCGGACACGCTGCTCACCACGTACATCGACGTGGCGTCGCTGGTGCCCGCGAACACGCGCGGCCTGGTCGAAATCCTCGCCGAGCGCGGTGACTACAAGGCCGCCGCCCGCATCCTGCTCACCGACCTGAGCCTCGTGGCCAAGCGCGGCGGTCCCGCCGTGGGCTCCAAGGACTCCGGCGAGGTGTGGGTCTGGGCCCTGGGCCTGGAGAGCACGGAGCCCCTGTCCGGCGTGGAGGTGACGCTGGTGAAGAAGAGCGGGCAGGCCGTGGCCCGCTGCACCACGCAGGGCGATGCGGGCTGCCAGCTCAAGGTCCCCGCGCCCGGCGTGGACGACAGCGCCCCGTTCGCGCTGGTGGCGCGCAAGGGCGACGAGCTGACGTACCTCAAGTACGACGAGCTGAAGACGGAGATCGCCAACTCGGACGTGCAGGGCGAGCCGTACCGCGCCGAGCAGCCCTACCGCGCCTCCCTCTGGTCCGACCGCGGCGTGTACCGCCCCGGTGACACCGCGCACGTGGCCGCGGTGCTGCGCGGCCAGGACAACCTGGCGCCGCCCGTGGGCATGCCGGTGGAGGTGCGCGTCATCGACCCGCGCGAGCGTGAAATCCGCAAGCTGACGCTGAAGACGAACGCGGCGGGGCTCGTGGCCTTCGACCAGGCCTTCGCGGCGTTCCAGGACACGGGCCACTACTGGGTGCGCCTCAAGGTGGCGGACCGCGACCTGGCCTCCTACGCGGTGAACGTGGAGGAGTTCGTCCCGGAGCGCATGAAGGTGACGGCCAGCACCACCGCGCCCGGCTACGTGCAGGGCACGGAGATTCCGGTGGGCGTGGAGGCCGCGTACCTCTTCGGCGGCTCCGCGGAGGGCAGCCCGGTGGAGATGACGTGCCGGCTGGAGTCCGTGCCCTTCAAGCCCAAGCAGAACGCCCAGTACACCTACGGCGTCTGGCGCCAGGACGGCAACGCGCCCCGGCCCGTCACGCTGGGCCAGGTGAAGGGCACGCTCGACGCGAAGGGGCAGGCGCTCCTCAACTGCCCGGCGCAGGCGGCGTCCGGCCCCATGAAGGGCGCGGCGCGCCTGTCCGCGGTGGCCAGCGTCTTCGAGTCCGGCAGCGGCCGCTCCACCATCGGTGAGGCGACGGTGCCGGTGCACCCGGAGGCGTACTACCTGGGCCTCCAGGCCAACACGCAGAAGGTGAAGGCGGCCACGCCCTTCACGCTGACCGGCGTGGTGGTGGACTGGAACGGCCAGCCCCTCACCGGCGACAAGGCGCCGAAGACGGTGCAGCTGGAGTACCAGCTGCTCGAGGAGAACTACGGCTACTACTACGACGAGGAGTCCGGCTACGAGCGCTACCAGCGCTACCTGCGCCCGCAGCGTGAGGGCGACGCGACGGTGAAGGTGGAGAACGGCCGCTTCACCGCGACGGTGCTGCCGGGCCGCGACGGCGCGGGCTACCTCGTGCGCGCCCGCGCGGGCAACACCCAGACGGACCTCGCCATCGAAGGAGAGGGCCGCTACTACTGGTGGGGCGAGGGCTCGCGCGTGGACCAGACGCCGCGGCCCCTGAAGCCCACGGCGCTGGACCTCTCGCTGCCCGCCAAGGGCAAGGTGGGCGAGGCCCTCACCGTGAAGATGAAGGCGCCCTACCGGGGCCGCGTCCTCTTCACCGTGGAGACCGACCGCGTGCTCACCACCGCGTGGAAGCAGGTGGAGCCGGGTGAGGTGACCTGGTCGTTCACGCCTTCCGAGTACGCGCCCAACGTCTACGTGAGCGCGTTCCTGGTGAAGGACCCGCACCTGGAATCCGCCCAGGCGTTCATGCCCGACCGGGCCTTCGGCGTGGGCAGCATCGCGCTGGAGCCGGTGGACTTCACCCAGGCCGTCACGCTGACGGTGCCCAAGGAGGTCCGCAGCAACGACACGCTCACCGTGGACGTGGCGGTGGAGGGCGTGGAGGGCCCCACCTTCGCCACCGTGGCGGTGGTGGACGAGGGCATCCTGTCCCTCACGCGCTTCCAGAGCCCGGATCCGCTGAAGGAGATCTTCACGCGGCGCGCGCTGGGCATCCAGACCTACGAGACGGTGGGCTGGGCGCTCCTGGTGCCGCCGGGCGGCAACTCCAGCTCCACCGGTGGTGACGAGGGCGGCGCGGAGGGCCGCGTGCAGCCGGTGAAGCCCGTGGCCTTGTGGAGCGGTGTGGTGGAGGTCCCCGCCAACGGCAAGCTGAAGGTGCCGTTCAAGCTGCCGCAGTACCGGGGCGCGGTGCGGGTGATGGTGGTGACGGCGGGGGCCAAGCGCATTGGCCGGGCCAGCGCGCAGGTGCTGGTGCGCGACCCGCTGGTGCTCCAGACGACGCTGCCGCGCTTCCTCACCCAGAATGACGAGATTCAAATTCCGGTCTTCGTCACCAACCTGTCCGGCAAGGCGCAGGACGTGAAGGTGACGCTGGCCGCGGAGGCGCTGGCGGTGCCGGGGCTCGCGATGCCGGAGGGCCTGGGCTCGCCGCTGGAGCTCAAGGGCAAGAGCGAGGGCCGCGCGAAGCTGGAGGACGGCAAGTCCCGCACCTTCGTCTTCCAGGGCCGCGCGGTGCAGTCGGTGGGCGCGGCGCGGCTGGTGGTAACGGTGGAGGGCGGTGGCTACACGTCCAGCGAGCAGCTGGATGTGCCGCTGTCTCCCGCCGGGCCCCGTGAGCGCAAAATCCAGCAGGTGGAGCTGGCGCAGGGCACCACCGACCTGAAGGCGCTGCTCGCCGGCTGGGTGCCCACCACGGAGCGCACCAACGTCTGGGTGACGAACAATCCGTACGCGAAGTCGCTCCAGCACCTCTCGTACCTGGTGCGCTACCCGCACGGCTGCATCGAGCAGACGACGTCCTCCACCCGTCCGCTCTTGTTCGTGAGCCAGTTGGTGGAGCGCGTGGATCCGACGCTGGTCTCCACGGCGAAGGTGGAGGACATGGTGCAGTCGGGCATCAACCGGGTGCTGTCCATGCAGACGGCCTCGGGTGGCTTCGCGTACTGGCCGGGCCAGACGGAGCCGGTGGCCTGGGGCACGGCCTATGCGACGCACATGCTGCTGGACGCGCGCAAGTTGAAGTACCCGGTGCCGGACGACCGCGTGGACAGCGCGCTCGCGTGGATGGGTGACGAGCTGACCCGGAAGGAGGGCCGCCTGGGGCAGGACGACCACTATGGCCAGCACTCGGAGGCGTACATGCACTACGTGCTCGCGGTGGCGGGCAAGGGGCGCAAGGCGCGGGCGCAGGCGATGGTGAGCGCGCTGGAGACGGCGGCGAAGAAGGCCGCGCTCAGCGGCGAGGACCAGGAGGACCTGTACATGCTCAAGGCCGCGCTGTGGCTGTCCGGCGACCGCCGCTACGAGAAGGAGCTGCGCACTCCGGACGTGTCCACCGTCACCGATGAGCGCAAGAACAGCTGGTCGTTCTATTCGGACAGGCGTCGGCGCGGGATGATGCTCAGCACCTTCCAGGACCTCTTCGGCGACGCGCCGGAAGGGGAGCCCCTGGCGCGCATGGTGGCGACGGCGCTGTCGAGCCGCACGTCGGCGTACTACTCGACGCAGGAGCTGGTCTGGGGCATCACCGGCCTGGGCAAGCGGCTGCAGGGCACGGCGACCAGCTTCTCGCCGCCCACGCTCACGGTGGCGGGCAAGACGGTGACGCCCGTCGCGGAGAAGGACGCGCGCGTGTCGGACCGCACGTGGGCCCTGGCCCGCGCCAGCGAGCGCGCCAGCGTGTCGCTCGACCTGAAGGAGAAGGGCGGCGGCAACGTGTACCTCATCCTCAACAGCGAGGGCGTGCGCACCACGCCCGAGGTGAAGGTGGGGGGAGAAGGGCTGACGCTCAAGCGCACCTGGCGCTCGCTGGACGGCACCGCGGTGGACCTGAAGGCCCAGCCGGTGAAGCTGGCGGACCTCATCTACGTGGAGCTGGAGGTGACCAACACCCGGGGCGAGCGCGTGCAGAACATCGCGCTGGTGGACCGGCTGCCGGCGGGCTGGGAGATTGAAAACGCCCGCCTGGGACGCGGCGGCAGCGTGGACTGGGTGGACGCGGATTCGCTCTGGGCCGCCGACTACGTGAACGTGCGCGATGACCGCATGGAGGCGTTCGGCGCGCTGCAGGCCCACGAGACGAAGAAGCTCGTCTACGCGGTGCGCGCGGTGACGGCGGGCAGCTTCACCCTGCCGTCCGCGGAGGCCGAGGCGATGTACGACTCCTCCATCTGGGCCCGGGATGCCGCGGGCACGGTGCAGGTGACGGGTCCCTGGAAGGACGACCTGCTCTAGGCCCCATGCGTCGCGTGCGTCTCAACGTGAGGAGGTGGGCGGGGGTGGCGCTGGCGGGGCTCGGGCTTTTGGGCGCGGGCCTCGTGGCGGCCTGGTGGGTGCCGCTGCCGGAGCGGTTGGCGGCGCCCCCCTCGGTGGTGATGGCGTACCGGGACGGGGCACCCGCGTACGTCTTCCTCGCCCCGGACGAGCGGTGGCGCATCCCCGCGCCGAAGGACCGCGTCGACCGGGCCTATGTCCGCGCCCTCCTGGCGCTGGAGGACAAGCGGTTCTTCCAGCACCCGGGCGTGGATCCGCTCGCGGCCCTGCGCGCCCTCGGGCTCAACCTGAGCCGGGGGCGGCGGGTGTCGGGCGCCTCCACGTTGACGATGCAGTTGGTGCGCGTGCTGGAGCCCCGTCCGCGCACGTTCACCTCGAAGGTGATTGAGTCGTTCCGCGCCGCCCAGCTGGAGGCGCGGTTGTCCAAGCAGGAGGTGCTGGAGGCGTATCTCCAGTTCGTGCCCTACGGGCGCAACGTGGAGGGCGTGGAGGCGGCGGCGCTCGCGTACTTCGGGCACACCGCCCAGCACCTGAGCCCGGCGGAGATCGCCACGCTGCTGGCGGTGCCGCAGAACCCGAACCGGCGCTTCCCGTCGCCGGAGAACCAGGCGCGGCTGCGCTCCGCCCGGGACGACATCGCCCGGAGGCTCCTGGAGTCCGGGGGGCTGGCCGTGGAGGGCGTCGCGTCCGACACGGTGCTGGCGGAGGTGCGTGCGACGGCGGTGCCGGGCGTGCTCACGCCGTTCCCGAGGGAAGCGCCGCACGCGGCGGTGTGGCTCAAGGCGCAGCGGCCCGGAGAGACGTGGCTGGCGACGACGCTGGACGCGGGCACGCAGCGGTTCGTGGAGCGCACGCTGGGCGAAGCGGCCCGGCGGTTGGACCGGCAGGGCATCCACAACGGCGCGGCGGTGGTGGCGGACCGGGAGACGGGCGAGGTGCGCGCGCTGGTGGGGAACTTCGACTTCTTCGATGCGAAGCACGGCGGGCAGATCATCGGCTTCGCCACGCCGCGCTCGCCGGGGTCGGCGCTCAAGCCGCTGTTGTATGCGCTGGGGATTGATCAGGGGCTGGTGGGACCGGAGACGCTGGTGCCGGACATCCCGGTGGCGTACGGCGGCTATCAGCCGCGCAACTTCGACGGGCGGTTCCTGGGGCTGGTGCGGATGGAGTCCGCGCTGTCGCAGTCGCTCAACCTGCCGTTCGTGAGGCTGCTGGAGCGGCTGGGCGTGGAGGGCTTCCTGGGTTCGCTGCGGCAGGCGGGCGTCAACAGCCTGGATCCGCGGCCGGGGCACTACGGCCTGTCCGCGGCGGTGGGCGGCTTGGAGCTGACGCCGCTGGAGTTGACGGGCGTGTACCTGGCGCTGGCGGGAGAGGGTCAGGTGCGTCCGCTGCGGGTGCTGACGCAGGACACGGCGCCGAAGAAGGCGCAGGCGTTGGTGTCGCCGGGAGCGGCGTGGCTGACGCGGCAGGCGTTGGCGTTGAGGGATCGCCCGGACTTCCCGGAGCGGCGGCGGCTCACGGGGCTGCCGGCGCGGGTGCACTGGAAGACGGGCACGAGCTTCGGCAACCGGGACGCGTGGGCGGCGGGCTCCGGTCCGAAGCACACGGCGGTGGTGTGGCTGGGCAACTTCGACCACGCGTCGAGCGTGCACCTGGTGGGCGCGGAGAACGCGGCCCCGCTGCTCTTCGACATCCTGGAGGGCATCGGCCCGCGAGGCGCGGCGGTGCAGGAGGAGGACGCCGCGCCGCCGAAGGACCTGGTGGGCGTGGAGGTGTGCGCGTACTCGGGGCACCTGCCCACGGACGCGTGCACGCAGCGCAAGCGGGTGGACGCGGTGCGCACGGCGGTGCCGACGGCACCGTGTCCGTACCACCACCGCGTGGAGGTGGACGTGGCCTCGGGCCTGGCGGTGGGGCCGGGGTGCCGGGACGGGCGCAAGACGGAGTCGCGGGTGTACCTGACCTGGCCCTCCAGCCTGCGCCGGTGGCTCGCGGAGCAGCAGCGTCAGTTGCCCGAACCGCCGCCCCTGGCACCCGGCTGCGTCGCGGGAGGCGAGCGCGACACGCCGATCATCCTCTCGCCGCCGGAAGGGACGGTGGCGCTGCTCATCCCGGGCATGAGCACGGAGGAGCAGAAGATCCCCCTGGAGGCGGAGGCCGCGCACGACCGGGAGCTGACGTGGTTCGTGGACGGCGCCGTCCTGGGAACAGCGAAGGCCGCGGAGCGCCTGTGGTGGAAGCCTAGCGTGGGCACGCACGACATCCTCGTCACCGACGACCGGGGCCTCACCGCTCGCCGCACGCTGGTGGTGCGCGAGCGGCAGTAGGGCTCAGGACGCGGCGAACCGCCTCGCACGAACACAGCCTCGCCACCCGCGGCATGCGGATGGTGCGCGAGCGGAGGCCGGCTTCAGCGTTCAGCGATCTGCCTCGCCAGCGCGACGCCGCTGAGGAATGCGCCCTCCACACGGGGGCCCGCGCACCAGTCGCCACAAGCGCCCAGGCCCAGCGCCGCGTCGTACAACGCGGAGGATTCCAGTGGAGATGCCGGCATCGCGTATCGCCACCGGTGCGCCACGGCCTCCACTGCGCGCACGTCCCTGCCCAGGGCCTGGCCAAACGCCTCCACGAGCTTCGAAGCCATTGCCTCCGGCGTCTCCTCCAGGTGCTCCGCGCTGAACTCCGGCGAAGCGTGAAGCACCCAGCGCTCACCGGCAGCCCGCCCCGGCTTGCTCGTGTCCCGCGCCACCCACGACAGCGGCGAGTCCTCCACGAACGCCCCCTCCAGCTCCACCGCCAGCGGCGCGTCGAACCGGGCCATCACGGCCCAGCACGGAGACATCCGCGCGGTCCCCGCCTGGGCCGCCAGCGCGGGCGCCCCCGCCAGCAGCGGCACCGCCTGTGGCGCGGGCACCGCGACCACCACCCCCTCCGCGAGCCCCAGGTCCTCGCCTGTCTCCGACGTCAGCCGCCACGCCTGGCCTTCGCGCGCCACGCGCTCCACCCGCACCCCGGTGCGCACGTCCAACCCGTCCGCCAGCGCCTTCGCCACCGCGCTCATCCCCGGCACGCCCACGTAGCGCACGGCCTCCTTCGCGGGAGTCACCGTCCCACGCGTCAGCGTCCCGATGCGCCCGCGCCACTCCGCCGCGACGCCGTCCGCCACCCACGCGTCCACCAGCGCCCGGAAGAGCGGATCCCTCGCGGTGAAGTACTGCGCTCCGTGGTCGAACGCGCCACCCTCCGCGCTCCTCCGCGTGGACAGCCGTCCTCCCGGCCCGCGCCCCTTGTCCAGCACCCGCACGCCGAAGCCCGCGCCCGTCAGCATCCGCGCGAGCACCAGCCCCGACATGCCCGCGCCAATGACGGCCACGCGGGGCAGGGGACCGGAGCGGCGAGGCAGCAGCTCATCCAGAACGCGAGAGGCGGGCATGGTCCGGGTGCTAACCCGTCCCTGCCCGCCCCGCACGTCTGCTCAGCGATGGATGTCCGCGCGTCGACTCAGCGCACCTCCCAGCCCTCCGCGCCGCGGGCGTAGTGCTTGCCCGCGGGCAGCTGGCCGTAGAACAGCGCGTCCTTCATGCCCACCACTGACGTGCCGTCGAACAGGCCCACCTCGCCCTTGGCGGGGAAGGTGATGCCCAGCGAGGCGGCCGTGAGCCGCACCGTCTGACCCGGAGCCACCGTCGTGTTGCC
Source organism: Corallococcus sp. CA049B (assembly GCF_003611685.1). Taxonomy (NCBI): domain Bacteria; kingdom Pseudomonadati; phylum Myxococcota; class Myxococcia; order Myxococcales; family Myxococcaceae; genus Corallococcus; species Corallococcus sp. CA049B. Next base: position 9,273 of record NZ_RAWC01000163.1, read on the forward strand.
CAGCACCGCGCCCATGGGGGCCTTCACGATGGTGGGCGCGTAGTCCCCGCCCGCCAGGCTCACCCGCAGGTTCGTGGTCAGCGTCATGCCCTGGAGCGACACCGCCTGCGCGCCGTGGTTGGCCACCTCCACCCAGCCCTCGCGCGGGTCGAACGCCTGGAACACCAGCGTGGACCGGGCCGCCTTCAGCCGCTTCACCTCCGCCATCACGAACTCGCGGCGGAACTTCACGAAGCGCTTCATGTACGCCTTGCCCGCGCTGAACTTCGCGTAGTCCATGTATGGGTCGGTCTTCATGGACGCGTCGATGAGCGCATGGAGCTGGTCGATGTACGGGTCCATCACCTTCGACGTGAAGAGCTCGTCCAGCGCCTTGTCCAGCCGCGCCTCCAGGCGGGCGCGCAGCACGGGGTTGAGCACCACGCGCGTGCCCATGTTGGAGAACGTCGGCAGGTAGCCCGGGTAGCTCCCCTGTTCCAGCTTGCGCTGCTGGTACATCTTCTCCACCCAGCCATCCAGCAGCGTGAAGTTGAACAGCGGGTGCTTCATGTTGCTCGTGGAGGCGGACTGGTCCTCCACCGAGTTCGCGTACCACCAGCGCGCATCGACGTTGTTCAGGTCCCAGGGCACGTAGCGCCAGCGCCCGGTGATGTCGTCGTGCATGAAGTAGCTCTCGGAGTCCTCCACGAAGTTGTTGGACATCAGCGCGTCCAGCACCATGGAGCGCACGTAGGACTCAATCTCCAGGTTCTTCTCCAGCGCGGCCACCAGCTGCGGCTCCGGCGTGTGGTTGATGACGTCCAGCACCTCCCACAGCGCGTCGTCGGGCTCGCTCTCGTTCGTCTTCTTCACCCAGTCGCCCTGGTAGGGCACCTTCCACGTCTTGAACTCCGTGTCCTTCCAGCCGGCGCGGTAGATGGACGCGTCGTCGTCCGGGAACTGCCGCGCCTTGACGAAGGCCTTGTTGACCTGCTCCACCTCCACGAACACGCCCTCGTAGCGGCCATTCACGGAGAGCCGCACGAACGTCGCCTTCGACGCCGGCACCCGCATCGCCGCCAGCAGGTCGTAGGAGATCTTCTCCGCGATCATCGACGCGTCGGCGTACTCGGCGACCAGGTTGAGCGACGTGCGCCCCTCGAACTTGTCCTTGTCCGCGAAGCTGACGTTCCAGCTCTTCTTGTCGAAGTAGCGCGCGGAGGCCCCGCGCAGCCGCACCTTCACCGGGAACGTCTTGCCGTTCGCCTGGAACGTCGCGTCCTGTTCCCCGGTCAACGGCTCCCGCATGAACTTCTCCAGCACCTCCGGAGGCATGGTCAGCGCGTACTCCGGCACCGTCGTCTGGAGCTTCGGCAGCGTGTAGGGCCGCTCCACCTCCGGAACAGGCTGCGGATCCGTGCCGGCATCCGCGCTCCCGCCATCCCCGGGGCCGGTGCCCGCATCCACGGAGCCACCGTCGGAAGCCCCGGCATCCGGCGTGCCCGAGTCCGAGTCCGAGGAGCCCGCGTCAGGAGCACCGGAGTCCGGCGTGTCGGGGTCCGTGATGCCGGGGTCGGTCACGGAGGGCAGCGGGTCATCGGGATCCGATGTCCCGGCACCACAGGCAGCCAGCAGCATTGAGAGGCTGATCAGGAGTCGTAGACGCATCATCCGTCCCATGAGCAAGGCCCATGCCTCCCTGCCAGCAAGGCGGAGGCAACCCCCGCCGCCCGCGAGGAAGTCCACGGGGGCGACACATGGGCCCTGGAGCGCCCAGCGGATGGAAAACTCTTTCCCTCCCCGGAATGCCCGCCTGCCCATCCCAGGCCTGCCTGCCTGCCCCCGGAACAGGGACAGGCAGGCGTCATCGCCCCCCGGGGCGGGCAGCCGGGCGACGGCCGCTGGAAGACGTCCTGTGCACGGACCTGTCCGGCGGACCTAGCTTTCTTGAGAGCAGGCTGGAGGACGGCCCAAGTCCGACAAGGGAGCGATGATGGAGTCCTGGAACCAGACCTCGACCGATGCCGTGCGCGCCCACGCGCCTTCCACGATGAACCGGCGCATCGACGCCCATGTGGAGTCGTGTGTCCGCTACATGGCGGAGCAGGGGGACCGCTCGGAGATGAGCCGGTACCTCCAGAAGCTGGAGCACGAGTGGGACGTGCACCGGACGCTGGTCGTGGGCGTCCCCGCGCTGGCGCTCGGAAGCCTGCTGCTGGGGCGCGAATCCGGCCGGGGCTTGCGCGTCCTGGGAGGCGTCACCCTGGCCCTGCTCCTCCAGCACGGCCTCACCGGCTTCGGGCCCCTCTCCGTGCTGGTGCGCGCGCTGGGCGTGCGCACCCGCCGGGAGATTGACCTGGAGAAGTTCGCCATCAAGGCCCTGCGCGGGGACTTCGAGCGCATCCCCAACGACGGGGGGCCGCTGGCTCGCGCCAACGCCGCCCTCGTCGCCGCGCAGTCCTGACCTCAGTGCACCATGGGCGTGGTGTAGCCGCCGCCCAGCGCGGGCATCAGCGCCGGGCCCGGCGTGGCGGAGCCCGGCCTGCGGTCGCCCTTGGTGTCGAAGAAGCCGTTGAGGCCGGCGACGCCAATGGAGAAGTTCGTCACCCAGCCCTCGTCGGGCTTGCCCGCGGCGGCGTTGATGTCGAAGGGCCGCGCGAAGTGCAGGCGCAGCAGCAGGGGCCCCAGCGACAGGTTGAAGCCGACGACGGCGTTGAGGACGCGGTGGTCCCAGAGGTCCCTCGCGCTTTCGCCCACGCCGCCCAGGTCCACCCCGGCGATGGCCTCCAGGTCGCTCAGGAAGGCCACCCGGATGATGTCGTTGAGGGGCAGCTGCGCCTCCAGCGTGGAGTAGACGAAGTGCTGGCCCAGCAGCCACCGCTCGTCGCCAAAGTTCACGCCGCGCAGGGTGTCGAAGCTGGACAGGTAGTAGGAGCGCGCGTAGCGGCCGCCCACCGTGGTGCCCGCGCCCAGGCGCGCGAAGAAGTTGGTGCGGCCGTAGATGGGGAAGTACCGCTCCGCGTCCAGCCGCAGGTTGCCGTACGCCTGCCCGTCGAAGGGCTGCACGCCGGCCGTGGCCTCCAGCAGCACGGAGCTGCCCGCGAGCGGCCCCGTCGCGTAGTGGTACTTGATGCTGTCGTAGCCGACGCGCCCGCTCAGCTCCGTCTGGAAGCGGATGTGCTGGTTGTCCGCGCGCCACGCGGACAAGAGCTCCATGTTCGACTCGTTGCGCTCCGGGAACGCCAGGTAGAACTCGCTGTAGTCGTCCAGGAAGTACTTCGTGCCGCCGATGCTCAGGTCGCCCTGGAGGTAGAAGAAGGTGCTGAGCGGGTAGCGCAGGCTGCCCAACGCGCCGAAGTAGCGCTCCGACGACACGAAGAACGGCCGCTGCTCCGGCGGCAGGTTGTCGAACGTCTTGTCCACGCGGAAGCGCAGCGACTGGAACAGACCGGCGCCCCACGTCGTGCGCTTCTCGTCGTTGACGTACAGCAGCAGGCCGTCCGTCAGCTCGAAGGAGCCGTACACCGCCAGCGTGAGGACCATCTGGTGGTCGCGCAGCCGGTCGGAGGCGGACGCGAACACCTGGCCCACGAAGCCGCCACCGCCCGCGCCCGCGAAGCCGAAGATGGGCCCCAGCTCGATGTTCTCCCGGGTGAAGGGCCGGTAGGCCTGCGCGTCGGTGAGGGGCCGGAGCGCCAGCGGCGAGGGCGGATCCGCCGCCGGCTCCTTCTCGCTCTCCAGCGACAGCATGCGCGGCGGGCGCAGGAGGGACGGCTTCCGCTCACCGCTCATGTGGAAGAGCATCCACAGGCCGCCGTCGGGGCCGGGGCCCGGCTCGAAGACGCCCGTCGTCAGGTCGGTGCGCCGCACGATGCGGCCATCCGCCAGCCGCTCGTGCAGGTCGGAGCTGCTCTTGTTGTAGGCCACGAAGAACACGCGGCCGTCCGGCAGCGCCAGCGGATCCGCCTCGTCGCGGTCCTCGCTGGTGAGGCGCTCGGCCTGTCCCACCGGCGCGTCCGGCTTGATGCGGAAGAGGTTGTACTTGCGGTGCGACGTCGCGTCGGACGTGTAGATGATGCCGGACGGGCCCCAGGTGACCTGGCGCTCCGCGAAGACGTCGTCGGTGAGCTTGCGGATCTTCGCGTCCTCGCCCTGCGTGAGGTCCACCAGGTACAGGTCGCGCAGGCCCGCGTCGTTGATGCCGATGAACGCCACGTAGCGGCCGTCCGGGGAGAAGGCCGGCGAGTAGATGGCCAGCACGCCCTGCTTGTCGACGCGGTACGCGCGCCGGTCCCCTGTCTCCAGCGTCACGTTGAGGCCCACCTCCATGCCGATGCCCGTGCGCACGGCCGAGCGCCGCACCAGCACGTCCGTGGTCCGCTTCTCGGAGCGGTGCACGTAGTCCTGCACGTAGAGCACGTCGCGCCCGGTGCGCTCCGCCACGAACGCGAGCTTGTCCTTGGTCAGCGCGAAGTTGCGGCCGGACACCGGGTGCAGGGACTCCACGCCCGGCACGCCGTCACCCGCCACCTTCACCGTCTTGCCCGGCGTGCGCGGATCCGTGAGGTACAGCCGGCTCTCGCCCGTCTCCGGCACGATGGTGCGCAGCGCCAGCACGTTGCCGTCCGGGCCGCTGGCGAACGCCGTCACGATTCCCGGCGTCTCGCCCAGCGAGTCCAGCGCGGGCGCCGTCTGCGACGAGTCCAGGTACGTCTTGAACGCCCGGCGCTTGAGCCAGTTCTCGAACCGCGCGGAGATGCGCTTGGGGTCATCCCCCGTCAGCCGCTCCAGCAGCTCCTCGAACTTGAGCGACGGGGAGTCGCGCGAGCCGCCCACCAGCCGGGGCGCCTCCTCCAGCAGCCGCTGGGTGATGCCCGCGCCGTACTCGTCCTCCAGGAACGCCACGCGCGCCTGACCGACCTTGTAGATCCACAGGTAGCCGTACGGCCCGGGGGAGAAGAAGTCGAGGAAGGCATAGCCCTTCATCAGGTCCGGGTTCACCAGCAGGTCCCGCACCATCATCTCCGCCTCGGGGTCCAGGCCGCGCTTGGCGTAGAACTCCGCCAGACCTTCGATGAACCACAGCGGATAGCCGCCCAGCGGGTCGCCGAACGTCTTGGCCTGCTCGGCCACGGTGCGCACCTTCTGGATGGTGAACTGGTGCGCCAGCTCGTGCGTGCTGACCTCCTCGAAGAGGTGGTGGTCGCCCAGGTACGGCAGGGACAGCTTCAGGTCCTCCGTGGAGGTGACGCCCAGCGTGCCCTCGGAGACCGCGAACACGTTCGTCTGCAGGAACTCCGCGTAGCTGCTGTAGAGGATGTACGGGAACGTCTCCGTGGGGACGTACTTGAACTGATCCACCAGGTACCGGTACGCCTCCTCGATGATGGGCGCGGCCCGCTCGGCCACCTCGCGCTCGCGCTCGTAGAAGTAGAAGCGCACGCCACCCGTCTTCGCGCCCAGGTCCTTCGCGTAGGTGTATTTGAAGCCGGCGTCGGAGCTGCCCAGCATCAGCGGCGCGCCGGAGAACACCGCGCCACCGTCCGCGCCGCCGTCCGCGCCCGTGACGCCCGCGAGCATGCCCGCGTCGCCCGCAGTGCCGCCGTCCGCCAGCGCCACCACGCCCGGGGGCGGGATGCCGCCGTCGGGAAGGCCCGTGACGGTCGGAGGGATGCCGGCGTCGGACGCGCCCATGTCGAGCGCGATGCCCTCTTCCGGGGGCTTCCGCTCCCCCGGCGGCGCCATGGTCACGTTGCCGGAAGGGGTGACCTCCGGGCCGCCCGGCGGGGACTGCATGTCGCCCGTCTGGGATGACGTGGTGGGTGCCTGCGGATTGGCGCCGCCCTGCGTGCCGGGCGGGTTGTCATGCGCGGTGTGGTCCGCGGGCTTCGCCAGGCCGGTGGCTGCGGGGCCCACGAGGATGTCGACATGCCGCCACTCGAACTCGTAGCTGTTCACGGGTGTCTTCCCCGCGCGGCGGGGAACGACGAAGACCTGGGCCAGCGCGAGCTCCGGCAGGAGCAGGGCCAGCAGCACGGCGATCACGTGCGGACGGGGGTTCAAAAAGCACCTCGGTACGGCGAGGAGACAGGCTATCAGGGGCCTGGCGGAAGGCTCCCTCTCCCACCGGAAACGCACAAGCGGTCCTTTTGTTTCTTTGCGTTGCGGTGGACGTCCCGGCGCTTCTCCCCTCTGTGCACGCCGGGGGACTTGGCGGCGGTCGGGATGGCCCGGTATGGAGGAGGGAATGAATCGTCTCTCTCTCGTCGCCGCTACCGCGCTCCTTGCCTTCGGTTGTGGCAAGGACAGTTCCGACAACAAGGCCGAGTGTCAGCTTGAAGCCATCGACCTGACCGGTTGTGACAGGTCGACGTTGAGTGTCGTCCAGGCGGAAGGCGTCTGGAATGCGAACATCAACCTGAACGACGGCTACTCGGGTCCTTCGTCCATCCGGTTCTCGCCCGGTGATCCGCTCCTCGTCGGCCTGGCGATGACGACGAAGCAAGTCACTCCGGACACCTTCTTCCTGGCCAGCGACGTGGCGGGCAGCACGGAAGGCTCGACGGTGCGCTACGCGTTCGCCGGCTGCAAGGCCTCCGGGCCCAACGAGGTGCTGGGGGTGGTGCGCGTGTGCGGCAATGGTTCGACGGTGAGCCAGGGCACCTTCACCGCCAGGCGCGTCGTGCGTCGCGAGGGCGAGGCCGAGTCCGACCGCGTGGAGCTGTTGGGCCAGGGCGTGCTGCCCAAGGGCGCCGCCAACGGCGTGGCGGTCGCGAACGGCTACGCCTACGTCATCGCGGGCAACGAGGGCATGTTCGTCTACGACGTGAAGGACCCCGCGCACCCGACGCTGGTGTCCGCGCACAGGCTCCCCTCGGAGACGTACACCAGCACGCTCATCAGCGGCACGACGCTCTATCTGGGCACCTACTCGAAGGGCATCCGCATCTGCGACCTCACGAAGCCGGAGGTCCCCACCTGCGACAAGTCGGTGCTCTCGGACCTGTCGGTGCGCGTGGACGGCATGGCGAAGGACGGCAACCTGCTCTACGTGGCGTCGCCCGTGCCCAAGTCGGACATCATCATCCTGGACGTGACCCAGCCGTCCGCGCCGACCCTCGTGGTGCGCTACTCGGTGGAGGGCTCCTCGCCCGACCTGAGCGAGTACCCCTACGCCCTGGCGGTGCAGGACAACCGCCTGTACGTGAGCAACTGGAGCTACGGTGTGACGGTGACGGACCTGTCGCCCCTGGCGACGACGACGAAGCTGCCCAAGCTCCTGGGCCGCTTCCCCGGGCCCTCCACCAGCGCCCTGGCGGTGGGCAAGCTGGGGGACTCCACGGTCGTGTACCAGGGCTCTGACGCGTGGGGCTCCTCCATCGTGGCGATGGACGCCACGAACCCGACGTCCATCGTGCAGCGCGGCGAACTGCCGCTGCGGCCCGAGGCGACGCTGGGCGGCATGGTCCTGTCGGGCACCACGCTCTACGTGGCCAACTACCAGGACGGCCTGCGGGTGTACGACGTGTCCACGCTGGGGACGCCGAAGGCCGCCGGGTACTTCAACAGCTGGAACGAGACGGACGCGGGCCGGGGCAAGAGCTACTTCGACGGCCTGCAGGGCGTTCATGTAGCGGACGGGCTGGTGTATGGGTGGGACACGACGCGCGGGCTGCTCATCTTCCGCCACACCCCGTGACGCCAAGGCTGTGTCATGACCCCGTTGAATGGATGTGGCCGTTGCCAGACCCTGCCCGAGACGCCGGACGTCCCGGGGCGTCTCTTCCTGTGGCCACCCCTGGGCCACAGCCTGGGCAAGCTGGTGGCCCACCTGCGTGATTCGGGGGGCACCTTCCAGCTGCGCACCGACGTTCAGTGTGTCGTGGTGGGGATGGGGGAGGGCGGCCTGCGGAAGCTCTCCGCGAGCCTCCCCAACGTGCTGACGGCGGAGGAGGTGCGGGGCACGCGCGCCCTCTTCGTCGAGGGCGACGGCGAGCCCGGCCTGGCGGACTTCCCGCGCGTGGACTCGCTGCAGCGGCTCACCACGCTGCATCAGTCCGTGTGGCTGGTGGACATGCTGGCGGAGTCGCGGCTCACCACGTTCTTCCAGCCCATCGTCCATGCGCAGGACACCTCGCGCGTCTTCGCGCACGAGGCGCTCCTGCGAGGCCGGGACCGGGACGGGGCGCTGGTGCCCCCGAACCGGCTGTTCGACACGGCGCGCGAGGCGGACCTGCTCTTCCAACTGGACCTGGCCGCGCGCACCACCGCCATCCGCGAGGCGGTGCGGCACCAGCTGCGCACGCACCTGTTCATCAACTTCACGCCCACGGCCATCTACGACCCGGCCTACTGCCTGCGCTCCACGGTGGCGGCCATCCGCGAGTCGGGCATCCCGGAGTCGCACGTCGTCTTCGAGATCATCGAATCCGACCGGGCCGCGAACGCGGCGCACCTGCGCGCCATCGTGGACTTCTACCGAGCGGCGGGCTTCAAGGTGGCGCTGGACGACCTGGGCGCGGGCTACTCGTCGCTGAACCTCATCCACCAGCTCCGGCCGGAGTTCATGAAGCTGGACATGGAGCTGGTGCGGGGCGTCCACGCGGACCCCTACAAGGCTTCCATCGTGCAGAAGCTGCTGGAGATCGCCCGGCAGCTCGGCATCCAGACGGTGGCCGAGGGCATCGAGACGCCCGAGGAGCTGTCCTGGGTACGCCGGCACGGGGTGGACTTCGTGCAGGGCTACCTCATCGCGAAGCCCGCGGGCGCACCGGCAAGCACCACCCCGCGCATCACGGACTGAGCAGGGAGTTGGAGGTACCCGAGCGCTCCAGGCTCGCGGCGCGAGCCAGCCGCAGCTCCTCGCCCGCGCTCTGCAGGGCGAGGCGAGCGGCGTAGATGTCCCGGCGGTTGGCGGCATCCCGGGCGAAGGCGATCTGCGCGCGGATGCGCTCGGCCTGGACCACGACGCCGCCCTGCCCGAAGGCCGAGGCGCTCTGGCGCACGACGGCGAAGTCCTCGTCAGCGATGTCGAGGGCGTTGTCCACGTTCAGCTCGCCCTGCTCCAGCGCCTGGTCCGCCGCGAGCATCCACTGGCCGCCGGATTGGATCCGCGCCAGCCGCTGCTGACGGGCACGTTCGGCCTCGTAGGCGCGCTGCTCGTGCGTGTCCACCTGGGTCTGCACGGCCTGGGTGCGCTCGGTGGCTTGCGTGTCGCGGGCTTCCATCTCCTGCTCCAGGTCCGCGATGCGCTGGCGCAGGCGCGTCACTTCCTCCTGGGCCGCGGCGGCATCCTGCGGAGTCTGGGCCTGTCCCTGCGCGCCCTGCGTCGTCGCCTGGGCTTGGCCCTGCGCCGCCTGAGGCGCCTGCGCCGTCTGGGCCGGCGCCGTCGCGCCCGACGGAGCGGCCGCGCCGGTTCCCGCCGTACCCGCGCCGCCCGTCGCGGTCCCCGGCTCCTGCACCGTCACGCTCGATGTATCCAGCGGCGCCTCGCCCGTACCGCTCGGAGCGACGTTGCTCGGAGCCGCGGAGGAGGTCGCCCCCGTGTCGTAGGTGCCGCCGAAGCCAGGGGCATTCGCCTCGGTGGGACCGGACGCTGGCTCGGTCCCCGCGCCCGTGGAGGGCTGCCCCGTGGTCGTTCCGCTCGGGGTCGAGGTCGTTCCGGCCGCTCCCGAACCCGTGGCGGGCTGTTCCGTCGGGCTCCCTTCGGTTCCAGCGCCTCCCGTGCCCGTCTGGGGCTGCGCGGCCTCCGTCTCCGTCGCCTCACCTGTCGCTGGCTCCTGCTCGAAGACCGTGGGAACGGGCGGCGGTACATACGTCTGGGACTGCTGGACCGCGACCTCGCCCGAAGTGACCGGCGGGTTGCCATCGGACATCAGGGGCGTCAGCGAGTAATAGCTGCCCTCGGTCGGATCCGACGGGGCCTGGATGACGTAGCCCTGCGGAGGCCGCGCCCCGTTCCGGTCGTCCGCGGCTTGCTCATAGGCATCCTGCAGGGCGGCGGCGGCGGGGTCCCTCACGGACGGATCTTCCGGTGGCAACGGCTCCGGGTCGTACGCCTGACCCATGCTCAATCCCGCGACGATGGTGATCCAGAGGCGCATGCCCTGAAGATGTCCACGCGCGGACGCTTCCACATCGCCGCCAGCGCTCCTCCGCTCGCTCCTCCGCCAGGAGGACGCCAGGGCTCAAGCCTTCGAGCGCCGGGCCAACAGCTCGTCCGCCGCGCGGAAGCGCCCATCCATGGAAAGACGCTCGCGGCCCACCGACGAACGGGGGCCGCGAGCCGGGATTCCCCTCCCATGCGGGAGAGGAACAGGGGAGGGGAGTGGCGGTGCTAGTAGGTCTTCGGCGAGCTGCTGGAGCCCGTGCTGGAGCCCGTGTCCGGGTTCATGGAGGAGTCGTTGCCCATGTCCTGGTTCTTGTCATCCATGCCCGAGCCGCCCGAGCCCTGGTTGATGGACGAGTCCGGCGCCATCGGGTCGGTGCCCGAGCCGCCCGTGCCCGAGCTCGGCGAGATGCTGGTCGCCATGTTCTTCTCGTCCTTCACCTGGAAGCTGGCGCGGATCTCCTGGCCCTCCTTCAGGCTCTTGGCGTTCTTCATGCTCGGGTCGGTGAACTGCGTCTTGCTGTCGACCTCCAGGGGCACCACCGCGCCGCTGGTGCTGCTGATGTAGACCTTCTTGCTGTCGCTCTTGACGACCTTGCCCGTCAGCTCGTTCGAGCCCGTCATGCTCGACGACCCCGAGCCGCCCATGGCGCCCGAGCTGCCCGTGCTCCCGGAGGAGCCCTGCATGCTGCCGGACGACGTCGACGGCTGCTGCGAGCCCTGCGAAGCGCTGTCCTGGGCAAAGGCGGCACCCGAACCCAGCAACGCCACGGACGCAAAAACCCCAATGAGCTTCTTCATGGAATCTCTCCCGGATGATGTGTGAGTGGGACGGGGGGCTCTCTCGGGGCCCCCCGCTGGGAAAAAGCTAGGGGTGGTGGGCGTGGGCGACAGGCCGGAGGGGGAAGACCGCGTGCGTGCCTGTTCGGTCCCCGGCCCGTGGGGCGTGGACTGGAACCGACAACCGGCGCTCCGGCCGCCGGGAGGGGTGCTTGAAGCCGATTCCGGATTCACCTAGCGTGCTGGGGAAAGAGCGGAGGCTGGCCGCATGGCCTGCTCCCCGCCAGGAGACCGTGACCCCGATGCCCCCGCCCGCCAGGCCCTCCGCGC